>JAYEFS010000192.1:4591-13943 GCA_034658695.1 Methanobacteriota archaeon
AAACGTTTTATGGCTCTCTGGTAATTCGCGAGTGCAAGCACTTTTTCACTCTTCTGGAGGCTCCGGTTATGGGTAACGACGATTACTAATTCTGACGGTTTCTGTGGTCGATGGCAGTAGCCCACACGTGTGTAGTAATCGCGGGTGCCAACATCAATCATACCCTTGTCTCAGCGCCTTTGCGCCTTTGCGTTAAACTATAAAATGATAACGCAAAGGCGCAAAGAGTGTTGTCAATCTCAGTCTTCACGTCTTTTGCGTTGTTATACACCCAACTGATCATTATGGAAATCACTGGATTTCCAGACAGTGCCCCCAGGACCTACTAAAAATTCTCATGATTTGATCCCGGATTCGCCAGGGGGCAGAAATTTGACGATCTGATCGGGCGATGCAAAGACCTTGATAGACTTTCCGAGAGATTCTGCGAACGTCCGGTAGATCTTCTTTGCGAGATCGTCCCTGTTGAAGCGTCCGGGCACGATCTCGATTACGTGCGCTGCGTGCTTCCTGACCGCTGAGAGCGGACCTCCGATCAGGTGCATATCCTCTGTTATCCCGATTGCGATTCCGATCTGGACGTCCTTCTGGTAATTTCGCTTGCCACGGATGATGAAAGCGCCTTTTGCAACGAACTCGCCGTGTTCCGGAGTTTTTGAGACCTGATCCGGATGTACCCAGTAGCAATCACCGGTGTACTGCCCAGCCTTCCAGATGCTCGAGTACGAGATTGCAAACTGTGCCGCCTCTGCGATCGTTTGTTCCGAGACGGGCACGTCTTTTTCGGCTTTGATGATCGTGGCAGGTGCGCCTGGCGCCTGAGTGTGCATGAAGAGGTCCCTCTTCTCAAGGTACTTCTTGACAACTTCCTCGTTTCCTGATGCATCGCGCCCGCCGACCACGAGCAGACCGTCTGAAGACCTGAACCATCTGAATCGGTCGTACCAGCGTGGTTTCGGACGTCTGTGAGCCACGATCTTTTTTTTCGGCTTCTTTGTCTTCTTTTCCATCAATTCGCGGGTGTGCTCGAGCGCACGCCGCGCGCCGTTGAGTTTGGATCCGATCTTCTTTGACCGATCGTAGTAGACCTGCGCATTCTGCGGGACGTCCTTCGCAATTGCGAGCGCGATATCGAGCCCGCCCAGCTCCAGCACAATCGTTCTCTCGCGTGGGTCGGTTCGTTTTATTGTGGGATGGTCTGCGCGGATTTCATCCCACGTACACCCATTCTCGAACTCGGATCTGACCAGAGTGAGCATTTCATCGATTGGCTGGTAATTCATATAGATCGTCTCAGCCTTTGTGCTCAGCTTTGATTTTTCCTTCTCGAATTTGTTAATCGCCCGCTCCTGCTGAGTCCGCCTGCGCTCAAGTGGGTTCTTCACAACTTCCTGCGCTTTCTCTTCGAGTGCCTCATCTTCTCTGCCGGAACCGAAGAATTCGTCGAGCGCTTCGTTGAAAGTTTTGAAATATCGTTTTTCCTGATCAGCGTACCTGGAAATTTCAAACGGGATGACATCAAGCAGGTCCTTGCCCCTGTGTATGATATGTGGTCTTGGCTGATCCATCCGCCCGAATACCTCCCGGAGTCCCTCATGCACTACACGTATCAAATCGTCTGTTAAATCCGAACATTCGATACTCTTATCGACTCCGGCAGATGCACATACCGCCTCGGCAACGACTCCGCCCATGTTCAACCTCGTTGCAAGCGTCTTCACAAGGTTCGTGTCTGACTCTGATAACGCGGAATGTAATCCATCGATTGTTATTTCAACCGGATTTAAGTGCATCTCAGGAAGTTTGTAGATCTCTCCACTTCTGATTCTTCGTCCACGAAAGGTCACCGGGTGTAGCGGAAGGATGATTTTCTGTTCGTGGTTGACCAGTATCACGTTTCCCGGTGGAAATAACTCGATTATGAGTCCGTTTGCATCCTCCCCACGGACTGTCTCAATCTCGATTATCCGATCGAAGTCGTACTGCTTAATTGCGACGATCCTGGCGTGAGAGAGGTACTTTCGCAGCGTCATCGCAAACGTCGGCGGGAGTTTCGGGCTGGCAAACGGGTGCGTGGTCAGGTGCATGCAGACTCCCGGAACGATCACGAGGTCGCACCTACCCTCTCCGAAGAGATACAGGTTCAACCGAACCTGCTCGGTCCCCTCTCCAGTCTTGTATATCTTCTCGATGCGCGCGCCTACCAGGTGCTGCAGTTCAGAGATCGCTGCTGCAACATCGATACTTGTCATTCCCGATTTCATCAACATCCGCCTCCTTAAATAACTCCTGGCTACTTCCGGGTCACTCAACATCGAGACCAAAGTCCAGCCAGAGCGAGGGATGCGTGAGCGCACCCATTGATATCACATCAACACCCGTTTTTGCATATAAAATGAGGTTGTCCGTCGTTATGCCTCCGGATGCCTCCAGCACCACCGAATTGCGCAATCCCCTCTCTTTCAAACTTGATATGCATTCCACAATCGAATCAGCGTTCATATTATCGAACATGATCACATCGGCTCCGAGTTCTGCGGCATGCATCGCATCTCCAGCGTTTTCCACCTCAATTTCCACCTTTTTCATGAAACCGACGTCTCTTGCGCATCCGTATGCCACATCCGTGCCATAGACCCGGATGTGATTGTCCTTGATCATGACTGCGTCGGTCAGGTTGAACCTGTGCGGATCGCCGCCACCGATCACAACCGCCTTCTTTTCGAATTTTCGGAACCCGGGCGTCGTTTTTCTGGTGCATGCGATCTTAACGCCGGTCTGCGCGACAGCCTCCACACATAACCGGACAATCGTCGCAATCCCGCTCATTCTACCAAGAAAGTTCAGAGAGACGCGTTCAGCCCGCAGGATTGCACGAGCGCTTCCCGCAAGATGGATTGTGGTCTCACCACCTGCAATCGTATCGCCATCCATAAGACTACACGAGTACGAAATCCCGCAATAATCAAATATCCGTATCGCTTCCTCCAGTCCCGCGAGTACTCCGTCCTGCTTCGGAACGATTTCGGCTTTGACTGACTTATCCGGAAGCAGATCATGGAAAATGTCGAAGTCTCCGACATCTTCCCATAAAAACGATTCGATTTCGGAGATTTTCATCAGACCAGACCTAGATTATCCAGCTGCTTCCAGACATCCAGCTTGGCATATTCACACTCCTCCTGGGTCTTTGCTCCGGTGATAACCAGTTTTCCAGAACGAAATATCAGAACGACGACTTTGGGTTCCTTGATCCGGTACACAAGCCCGGGGAATACCTCTGGCTCGTATTCGATATTCTCAAATCCCAGACCGATTGCGATGGCGTCTAAATCGAGTTCTGTGCCGAGTGATGCGCCAGCCACGATGTTCTGAACGATGTATGTTTTGTTCTTGATCGTGTATCCAAGCCCCTCCAGATCATCTGAAAGAATGTCTATGGCAGTATCCACATCTTTTATGCTTTTTGCACCGGTACAATTTGCCTTTCCGGAACCAAATACCAGAAATGCTGTCTTTGGATTCTTTATTCGGTATACGAGTCCCGGGAACTTGTCCTTGTCATAATCGGCATTTTCAAGGGCGGACGATATGTGTTTGAGGTCGAAGCTGTCAGAGAGTTCCATTGATGCAACGATGTTCTCGATCTTGATGCTTGAATCGATCATAATAGGCGCTTGGGTTTATATACAATAAGGTTATCGGTTGCGAACGATGTGCCGATATGCTGCATTATGCCGGAAAAAGGCGCAGCAATCTCACCGTCCCCGGATACGCATTGGAAAGAGCGCCAGAACTGCCACAAGGATTCCGAAAATCCAGAACACCCCTGCGTAACTGCAGTATCCAAGAATCATTGCCGCAAATACCGGAAGCGCAGCAAACCCCGCGTAGGTATAGGTGTTGAAGACGCCCATCGCAATACCGCTGTTCACGTCAAGTGATGCAACCCCCGTTACGAGCCCGATCAGCGCAAACCCTGACCCGGCACCCATGATTGTGAGTCCGATTGGATGATAAACGGTTATAATGATGCCGATACCGGTTATGAGCGCACCCGCTTTGATCATGCATCGTTCAGTGAGATCCATGCGACCCCCTACAAGCGACGTTATCATCGTTCCAATATAGACGCCGGAAAGCGCAAGTCCCTGCGTTACCGCCTCCAGATTCGTAAACGAAGGAAAATAAGCAACGATAACTCCGGTTCCACCGAAGAGGATAAAGGCAGTGAACCACATCTGTAGGTAGCGTTCATTCAGAAGAACTGTAAATATGCCATCAATCGTATCACGGACACTCTGTGGTGCATTCCGAATTATTGTGCCATTGTTCTGCGAAAACGACATCGCGAGCGCGGCGAGCGCAAGCAGAGAAAACGCCATGACTCCTGCCTTTAGATGGTAATACTTCAGCGCAGCAGCGACCGCGACACCCGCGGCGAGCCCGAAATTGAGCAGAAAGTTGAACTCCCCGATGTATCGCCTCGGATTCTCAAATCGTGCAATAATCGAGAACGCCGCAGGGAAGAAGGCGCCGCAGGAACAGCCCTCCACGAAACGTGCGAAGACAAGTACCGCATGGCGATCAAAGCAGAAGATCATAAGTCCGGATACGGCGGTCAAGACGAGGCTGAGCCGGATAAATGGGGTGGGGCCATATCTATCCGAGAGCATCCCGAGCGGGATCATTGATACGAGTGCGCCAGCAAAATACGCTGAGAAGAGCGCACTCTGCCCCAGCGCATCCGCTGATAGATCCGGGAGGATCGGCACGACCGCATCCGAGAGCCCCATGATCACAAAAACCGATAGATACAGACATGCACGAACCCTGTTCATAACCTACATATTCAAAACGAACCCCTAAATGTGTATCTCATCCGGAAGCGTGGCAGCGTTCTTGTGGATAAAATACCGGTTAACCTTATGGCAACATATAGCAGAAAGAGACTGAACACGGCAGAAAGATGTGAAATACCGATGAGAGACCCTGTTAACAACTTTGAGATTCCCCCGGAATGGATTGAGCGTGCAAATGTGGCAGAAGATGAATTAAAGGCAGGCATAGCCATCGGAAAACTTGTCCTGCTCTCGGACGGATCCGTTTTGCGAAGGGGCTTTACCACGGGGACGACCGCTGCTGCTGCGGCAAAGGCTGCGGTCTTATCGCTGAAATATCCGGTTTCCGAGGTTGCGATCAGAACACCAGCAGGAACCGTTGTGACTCTGGATGTCTCGGCATCGCGTGGCAAATCGTCGGTGATCAAGGATGCTGGCGATCATGAGTTCGACATCACTGGTGGGGTTGCGATCGTTGCGGAAGCGCGTGAATCGGATGGCATATCGATTACGGCAGGCAGGGGAATCGGGGTTAAGCGGGGCATACCTGCGATAAATCCGGTGCCGATGAAGCAGATACGGCAATCGATTGAGGATGCTGTGAGGGAGATTGGCGTTTCCGGTGCAAATGTCACAATTTCAGTTCCGGAAGGGGAAGAGATCGCTGTCCACACGTTGAACAGCAGAGTTGGGGTACTTGGGGGGATATCCATACTCGGGACAACAGGTTTTGTTGAGCCATGGAATGATCATCTTCTAGAGACAAAACAGGAACTGATTCAGCAGGCTGAACGGGTGGTGCTGACAACAGGACGAATCGGAATGCGGTATGCAAATATGCTATTTCCGGATTACACGATTGTCATGGTCGGAAATCGCATTTCAGAGGGTGTCGGATATGCGGATGGTGAAGTAATAATCTGCGGACTCCCCGGTCTGATTCTGAAATGGGCAGATTCTGGCATATTGGCTGACACGGGCTTCTTCACAGTGCAGGAATTGATTGATCATGACCCTTATGATGCACGGATTGATAGCGCGCTCACCAACACAGAAAAGATCACTCCGGGCGTGCGCACCGTCCTGGTGAACCGGGATGGTTCGATAATACGGGACTACCTGCGCCGGTGATCAGGTCTTGACCAAAAATGATAAAATGCCATACAACGTCGCAGCATATCGATTATGCCTCACTTGTGCAATGTTCATTCAACACAACATTTAGCATCCAACCGATACATTTAAGAACTATTGGGAGTTATTATGGCAATACAACACTGCAACCAATACGGATGTGTTATTATCGTAGACGAACTGGATGAACGAATTCTCAAAGCAATGTCGGCAGGCACCGGTGTAGGGCCCAGATTGACCGAGCTTGCAAAACACGTGGGAGTGCCCAGGAGCACGGCAAACTTGCGCGTTCGCATGCTTACTGAGAAAGGCATAATTATTGGATATTGTCCCGAGATCAACTGGGAGGAACTGGGATATTACATCAATGGTTATATGGGGATCGAGTGTCCAAAATCGGTCGTCAGTGAATTAATCACTTTTTTAACGAAACAACAGTGGGTTTTTGGGATTTGGGAGGTCACAACCGGGAAATATGGTTTGCTTGTGATGTGTAGATTCAAGAGATATACCGAGATTGAACAACTACAGACGTTCACCAAAACCGTGCAAGGGGTTCGGGACGCCGATGTCTTTCTGCTTGGTCCATACCATTCAATGGGACGATCGGATTAGATAGATATATGACGAATGTGCGTCAACTGCAGAAGTAGTCATGGAACTCACGCCTATTCAGACCGAGATGCTAGTGATACTCGTCAATCTCTTCCGCCAGAAGGGGGGTGCAGTGAAAGGTGAAGCGCTTGCCAATGTGCTCCACCGCAATTCCGGCACCATACGAAACCAGATGCAAGCGCTCCGGGCACTGGGGATGGTTGAGAGTGTTTCGGGACCAAAAGGCGGGTATCGCCCGACAAGCCAGGCGTATGACGTTCTTGATATCATCGACCAACCAGGCGGGGCTGCAACAAATATCTATCGTAATGGGAAGCTTGTTGATGGCGCAACCGTATGTGAGATCATATTTACAGCAGTGCACCATCCGAACGCGTGCAATGGCAGGGTTCGGGTCATGGGCGATATCCGCGAGTTTGATAACGGTGATGTCATCAAGATCGGACCTACGCCAAAGAACGAACTCGTTATCAGGGGGAAGATAATTGGGCGGGATGATACCAGAAACATACTTATCTTCGCGATTTCAGACCTGCTCACCCTGCCGAAACGCCATATCAAGGAGTGCGTTCAAGTGGGAAACATCACGATCGATTCGAACGCCACAATCAAAGATGCGGCAAACACCCTCCTAAAACAGGGGGGTCATGGTGCTCCCGTGACCGAGAAAAAAGAGATAATCGGTGTTGTGACACTGGCAGCCATCACAAGATCGTTGGTATCCGGATTGACCAATCAGAAGGTGCGGGATGTCATGTCAAGAGACCCTTTAACAATCGACGGTGATACTCCTATTTCAAGCGCTGTTAAGCTCTTTGATCAGTATCGTGTCAACACCATCATCGTGCTTACCAGTGGAAAGCCGTATGGCGTTGTATTCAAAGCGGATGTCCTCCGCGGATCGGGCCGCTTCGGAGAATCGATCATTGCCCCGTCATTCATGAGTATATGAGTCATCGCGCTGCATAGACTGTCTCTTTAGCCACCGCTACAACCATTGCACCGCCAAGTTCCGAGCGTACGATACGTTGTACCCTGCCGATGCCTTCGGCAACCAGCTGGATACGTGCCAGCATCGTTTCTCGTTCTTCATAAAAGAGGTCATTGCTCTGAACGATCTTGTGCATGCTGATGTCGCGGCGCTGCACTCGCGAAATGATTCCGGTCGTGCCAGCGGAAACATCGTTGCGGCTGGTCTGTGATAAGAAGATCGGGTCGCTAACGTTGACGTTGAGTATGGCAAAAAAATTCTGCGGACTTCTGATCTCAATTGTCAGGAGCACGCGATTTTCCAGATCACGCATTACATGATTTGAGATTCCAGTCAGTGTAATACAGTCCATCATGATCACCCATACATCGGAACATACTTTGGCGTATCTTCGTCGTCGATCGTTTCTTTCACGGCTTCTGCAAGCTTCTGCATCTCAAGCTCGATCTGCTCTGCCTGCTTGACCAGCTTTTCGGTATCGATTGAGAGGTCGTAGAGATTGTTCAGAACACGGATCACGGCAGCGGCAGCGAGCGGGTCAGGATTCTGACCATGGGTGCTCCCGAGCAGACCGATTGCAGGAATATTGCGTACAAAACATTCTGTCATGATGCTGCCAGCAATCCCTGAAATCGTCCCCATCTGAAATATCTCTACCTCCTTTCTGATGTTTTCGAGTCCTTCTTCAGTTGTTGCTGCGCCGAAGACTGTATGCTCCACACCTATGATCGGCATACCGGCTATTGAGACGATTTCACGGGCATTAACGGACTTTGCCCAATCAACAAGTGTCGTGCTAACGGTGTAGGAGATGCCCGGGGGGATTGGGATATCGGAGACGATCACAATCAGTTCGTTCTTCGAACTCTCGTATATCCGGATAGGCATTGTGACCCGCCCCTCCATGAGCACCGCAACCGGCGGGAAGTGCCTTGAATTGACGGCACCCACGTACTGCATATCCAGTTCATCGATTACCTGCTGACTTGCAATATTTCCCACGAGCCCAACACCAGGAAATCCCTCGACGATCACTGGATTACTTGATTCGGGCTTTCTCGCAATCACATATACCTCTGAATCCTGTGCCATTTGTGCACTACCTATGGTGCTGGTGGTAGATAAATACTTCGTAACAACTCATGTATATAAAACAGTGCCATGCGACCTCGCTATACTGAAACTGCGCGATCCCGAACACAACATGAGCCGAACGGGAATTTTCTTACCAGGTACGTGTTTGGCTAACCACGAGATTGCACCGATTTCCACAAGATTTCTGTGCTAATCTCGTGAAATCTCGTGGTTTTTTTCGTCCCATCTAAACACATGCCTTGCCAGAAAATATAGAATCGCAATCGAGAGACCAATCAACAAACCTGAGTAGTTATAATACTTCTTGAGATTGGTGCTTTTAATCGAAACTTTTAAGTACATCGTAATAGTTATTCATAATACTACTGAATAATAAACTACTTGCTGCTACTATAGTGGAAGTGATTGCTAATGAATGCGAAAAGTATTATCAGGTCATATTGGGACTGGAGGAGCCAGACTTATGGTAACACGGTGTATAAATCACAGGACGATGCAAAACAGATCTGGAAGACCGCACTGAACGATGCGATCAGAACAGATAAGACAAATAAGACCGATAAGAAGCTCAATGTCCTGGACGTCGGAACCGGTACTGGATTTTTAGCCCTGATTTTTGCGGAAATGGGGCATAAGGTGACCGGAGTGGATATATCCAAGCACATGCTGGAAAAAT
>JAYEFS010000193.1:0-3439 GCA_034658695.1 Methanobacteriota archaeon
TTTGCGCCTTTGCGTTATCATTTTATAGTTTAACGCAAAGGCGCGGAGACGCAAAGGTATGATGTTGGCACCCGCGATTACTACACACGTGAGGGCTACTGCCATCGACCACAGAAACCGTCAGAATTAGACACGTTCCACCTTTTTCAAACGTCTATTCTTCAATCACGTTGTTATCACTGGTAATTCTACATGTATTCTGTGACGATAAAAGGGCGGGCTATTTCGCTATTTCAATTCACCGAAAGTCAGGAGATTGAGGTTTTTATGCATATCTTTCGGAAAGACTGAAGATTGAGTTTTACCATACTTTTTGATAGTTGATACGAATTTGCCTTCTGTCATTGGTAGTCGTTCAGCACCATCACACAAACCAGATATCTTTAAGTTAAGGCAATTCATACGATGTAGCCATGAATCCGAAGACCATGATAACAACAGTAGCCTTAACCGCACTGGTGCTTGTGCTCACAACAACGATCGCAGTTGCCAACTACCCCCAGTTCCATTGCGACCCACAGCGCACAGGAAACGTGAGCGGAGATCCGCCTGTCACCGGCGATCTGCTCTGGAAGACAGATATTGGTTGTTTCATCAACAGCGGAGCATCGATTGCGGACGGGCGGGTGTATGTTGCGAACCGGATCGGCGGATCAGGCACGCTCGGCTTGTACTGCTTGAATGAGACAACAGGCGAAGTCATCTGGAGTAATCCGATCGGCGGCAGTGGCGGCATCTCGACCCCTGCGATATCAGAATCAGGAGACCGTCTCTTCGTTGGCTCGCTCACAGGTGAACTGTACTGTGTGAACACCGCAGATGGGAGCACGATCCGGAACAGGACAATTGAGCCAAATCCGGCATACTGGGGCGCAGGCTCATGCCCGCTCATATACGATGACACGGTCTTTGTGAACACGGCGTCTGATGGTGCCCTCTTCGCTTATGATCTCAATGGAAACGAGTTGTGGAAGATTGCAACGACTGCCGGAAGCTATGGTTCCAGTGCGGCATACTACATCTCGCCAGCTGCACACGACGGGAACATCTTCTTCGGTGGCGCCGGACCTGCACTCTATTGCGTGAATACAACAACGCAGAAAGAGGTCTGGAACGTGAGCACGGTGGGAATGGTCTCAACCACGCCCGCAATCGATTGCAATATTGTCTACTTCGGAACAGAGAATCGGGTGTACGCCCTTTATCTCAACGGAGATGAGGTCTGGAACCGCTCGATCTCATGCAAGCTCTCCTCGCCTGCGGTTGCGCATGGCAGGGTGTATATCGGCGATATAGACAAACACCTGAACTGCCTCGACTCCGGAAACGGAAGCACAATATGGACTGCGCAGGTGGAGAGTAAGATCCAATCATCGCCTGTTGTTGCAGGCGGCATGGTGTATGTTGCCGAGTACGAAGGCACGGTCTATGGGTTCGATTCCGACTGCGGAACAATTGTGTGGAGCGGCGATACCGAGGACTACAACATCGCACAGCCAGCAGTATCGGATGGAATCCTCGTAATCGGATCGGACAGCGGCTTTATATATGCATTCAGCGATCCATTGCTGTCAGGTGATCTCAATTGCGATGGGGTGATAACTGCGGCGGATGTGACAATTGCGCTTCGTATGGCTGTCGGAGCGGTTCCTGCTACTGACGGTGCGGTGACATCGGTTGATGCGCTGATTGTGATGCGGGCGGTCTCAGGAGATATGGATATATAATCGACATATTTGCTAATATCTGTTAACCTGTCCGTCAAGTCCGCGTAATCCGGCCATTTGTGGGGTGCGTAGCATCGTTCGGTGGCGTTCCATGGGCGCAGTCGTCGCCGTGAGCGCCGATAACAGTCCGTGGCATCAGAGATTATGGCACAACAACGATTAAACTCGAGTGCGACCATCGGTTGCGTGATGACCTGACGGCATCGGGGATGGTGTCATCGGCTATTTTTTTGTGTTGTGCGTATGCGTTCGATGCGTTCAGTGTATGTAACTCTCGATTCCCATAAACCTAAATAATATGGGAAACGAGATGCACATATTGGTGAGATAATGGTAAACATCCTGAAATATAACCGCCACTGGAAAGAGGGTTTCATTTATGGATATGAAACGAAAAGAGACTTGTTCAATGAACTTGCCAGATATCTGGATGCGAGGCAGATTATAGGGATAATCGGTCTTAGGAGAACTGGAAAAACCGTGCTACTGGAACAATTGATAGACTTTCTGGTAAAAGGTGGGCAGATAAGGGATAGGATACTCTATTTCTCCTTCGACGAGGAAGCAGTCACAATCGAAGATGTCATAGCAGAGTTTCAGTCGAGAATCGGTGTGGATATGTCCGAGGCTGGCAGAATTTTTATCTTCCTGGATGAGATTCAGAAACTTGCCGGATGGCAGAATCAGGTGAAATACTACTACGACACCCATCCCAATCTGAAGTTCTTTATTTCCGGATCATCCTCGTTATTCTTAAGGAAAAATGCGGAGGAATCTCTTGCCGGCAGAATTTTTCTTTTCCATTTGCCTGTACTCAATTTTTCCGAATTCATGAGATTGAAAGGAGACGGAGAACTGATCAAGAACCCGGATATGTTTAGGGAATCCCTGCAGGATCAGACGCTCCAGTATGTCAAAAGACAGCTTCCGGAGCTCGTTACCGCCGACGAGTCGTTCGTCAACATGTATATGGAGTCCATCGTGAACAAGATCATCTACGAGGACTTGCCAAAGATCTTTCCCATAGACAATGCGGACATCCTGAAGCGGATACTCAAGATCGTGGCGTCGCATCCCGGCATCATCACAGATTACGCTTCTCTGTCAAATGATCTCGGAATAAGCAGAAAGACACTCTCGAAGTACATTTCATATCTGGAGATGGGGTTTCTCATACAGAAATGCTACAACTTCTCAAAGAACCGTCTGACAAGCGAAAAGAAGATGAAGAAACTGTATCTGTCAAACACTACACTGCTATTTTCGTTGTGCGAAGAGCCTGATTATGGCAGGGTCGTTGAAAATCTCATAATAAACTCTTCAGGATCTCACTTCTTCTGGAGGAGGGGTGGTCTCGAGGTGGATTGCATTCTTCTCAAAGATGGTTCTGTCGTGCCTGTGGAACCCAAATACAGTGGCAATATCCGCAAAAGGGACATAAAAGGACTGATAAAGTTTCTCAAAGACTTCTCTATCGATTCCGGTTATGTTGTAACAAGAGATACAGAGACTGAAGAGATGATGGATGGCAGGCAGGTGGTATTCATACCGTTATGGAGATGGCTACTCCGAAACTGACGGGTTGATACTGGGGTGATGAAAACTCTCCATATTCGGGTGAGTTCCACATCCCAAAACCTTGCCATTTTTGTTCCTTTTTGTCACCCCGTCCTCAATGGACAATAGATAAGTGGCGCGCTGAATACGGCGCG
>JAYEFS010000194.1:0-3435 GCA_034658695.1 Methanobacteriota archaeon
GCATTTTGGTCAAGACTTCCGGATGGGTGCAAGCTGAACGTCTTCCTCAAGCGGATGGATGCCGGATTGTAAGAAAATTTGGAAAGTGGGGGGTGTATATAAAGTCAAAACATTTGGGACTATACACAAAGCCGCGGATACCAAAAGTATTATATCAATGACGGACATAACTATGATAATTCACACCCATACTGCAAAACGAAGATTAGGGGGATATGATGAACTGCGCTCACAAAAGCTGCGATGGCGATGACAAGGTCTGGCTTCCGTTCGAGGTTGCTGGTGCAAACAAGGGGTTGAAGTCACATCCTTACTGCGTTCGCTGTGGGGTTGTCAAGAACATCTCATCCGACCGGGCACGAAGCATCGGCTACTACGTAAATGTGCTGGCGAGGCTGGAGGGCCGCCGCACAAGAGGCATCACCAAGGTTCAGATGCGGCTCATCGTGAAGGAGCTGGAGGGTTGTGATGGTTTCGAGGACTCCTATCCGATGACGGGGTATGCGCAGAGAAATATATTTATGGACGTGGTTAAGAAATACTGCAATCTTTCCGAACATCTGATATTGTCAATGTTAATCTGAATTGACTCTGCGGATCTCGCAGGGAGTGATAAGAGGACCCAACTGAGCATGGGCTGACATGATGCGATCACTCGCTGTGGTGAGCGTTTGACCTGCCAGATTCTGATGTGATTTTGTTCGAAAAACAGAGAGGATACAACTCATATCCACAGATAAAATACCGTGAGACATCCAATCCGCGATACTTGGCAAAAGAGAACCAGAGTCAATTCCGTATGCTTTGAAGGCGAATTCCATTCTCCTTTCCAATGACAAGAAAATAGGGGAGTTTGCAGAGGAATTAGGCATCAAGGTGAGACTTTTTATTATTTTCTGGTTACACCGGGTTGTCTTATGTGTGCACAACTTCCAAAATGGAGCACTATCGATCTGAAAAGTCATTTACACTGTTAATCGGCGTAATCCGTGTTAATCAGTGGCAAATAAAACTTTTAGCCACAGATTAACACTGGTTTCACGGATTTCACCAATCCAATCGTATCACTGTTTGCAGGATCGGCATCATGTTTTTCAACCGACCGGAAGAAATTAGAAAGTCTCCACATTCTTATCCGCAAGCGTTAATTCGGATATATGCAGTATGACATTGCAATAAAGTGCACCACTCCCAAACTCTCGAGAGATCTCACCACACTGATCTTTGATCGCAAATTGAATCTCGAACCGCTTCAAACTGCGCTGCCCTCAACCGAACATCGTGCAGATTTCCTTGCAAAGGTAACGGGTGATGGGGATTTCATCATCCATATCGAGTTTCAGACCAGATACGATCCTGATATGCCAGTGCGCATGGTCTCGTATTATGGAAGGACTTTGTATGAGTATCGGCTACCTGTTTATCCAATTGTGGTGTATATCAGTCCGGAGGATGCTGACAGGAAGATAGAAAGCACTTACAGATCACATATACTGGATACGCATGTGATGACCTTTGATTATGCGGTGATCAGTGTATGGAAACTCGAAACGGGAAGTATATTCAAGAATAAACTCTGGACTGTATCCGCTCACACCATTGATGAAGGATGCAGATATCGATAGATGCATTCGTGAGATTGTGGACGCAGTAAAACATAAGCATCTGAATGTAGATGCATGTACATGCGCTTGCATATTTGCAGAATTGAAATAGCCCGAAGAGGTTGTGAAGGCTATGTCACTGGATGATTTAGAGAAGTTGATGAAAGAGTCAAGGTTTTACAAGGAGACGTTTGGAAAGTGCAGAGAAGAGGGTATAGAGGAAGGTAGAGAGGAAGATATTCGCTCTGTACTCACAACGCGTTTCGGCTCGGTTTCAGACCGATTATCCCAGCAGATACATACCATCAGGGAAAGAAACGCCACTCTGCTCGATGATCTGATCAAACTTGCTGCGACCGCGAAGGATATTGGCGAATTTGGGAGGAAGCTGGGTAAAATTGGGTAGGATCATCGGCTGATGGTTCACAAACCAGTTTTAGTTCCATGGACATTCACAATGAAACTCATCCGATCTGTGCGATGTATCGTCTTTACTCTCCACTGAATAAAAATTATAGAATAAATACTGCGAGGCATCCCATGCAGAATAATTTAAAATTCACACTCCTCAACCTGCCAAACCCTCCTCTCAGAAACATATATCGGGGCTTTGCAGGCGGGTTCGGGACGAGCGGAACGATATCGAGCGAGGTATTGCTCCCGACTTATCTGTTGTATGGGGCATCAGCCATCGAGACGTCAGGATGCGAATACGATCTCCTGGATGCGCAGGTGATGGAATATGATTCATCGCAGGTCGTTTCTGCTGTCAGGAAAGCAGAGCCGAATGTCCTGATCACCTGGCTCTCGCTGCCATCGATATACGATGATCTGGGGGTGCTTTCTGAGATCAGGCAGGTGGTGGCACCAGAGACGCTCATCGTTGCGCTTGGTGCTGTGTGCAATGTGATGCCGGAGGAGGTTCTTGGTGCTGGTTGTGTGGATCTCGCGGTTGCAGGGAGTTATCCGCATTACAATCTCATATCGAATATTGTCAGGACATTCTCTGATAACCCAATCGATGAGGAGACCTTCGGGATGATCGGCGGAGCTGTGTATCGGAATGGGGATGATATTGTCCGCAGTGCGGTTGAGCCTTATGATGAGGATATCGATCATCTGGTGCTTGATGTCTATCACAAGATCCCTGTCGAGAGGTATGTAAGCGAATTCGGAATGGCTGATGGTGGGACTGTTGGGTGCATCCCGATCGTGACCGCTGTTGGCTGTCCGCACTCATGCATCTACTGCCCGTATCCTGTTGGGTATGGAAGGAAGGTGCAGATGAAGTCGATCGAGAATATTATTGATGAGATTGTGTTTTTGAAGGAGGGATTCGGGATTGGTGGGTTCCTGTTCAGGGATCAGAACTTTACGAGAAGCAGGAAACGGGTGCTTTCATTCTGCGATGCGGTGGTTGATCATGGTCTGGATGTGCGGTGGCTGATTGAGTCGCGGGTGGATCAGGTCACAGAGGAACTGCTTTTACGGATGCGGGAGGCAGGGTGTTTCAGGATTCATTATGGTGTCGAGACCGGTGAGCCAGAAATGCTTGAGAAGACCGGGAAGCCAGGGGTTGGGATAGAGGATGTGAAGCGGGCGTTTAAGACGACGAAGGATGCTGGAATATTTACGGTTGCACATATGATTATAGGGCTTCCGGGGGAGAGTAAGGAGACTCTGGAGCATACATTCAATATTTTGCGAGAGATCAATCCTGATAATGTGAGCTTGAATGTGTTGACACCATATCCCGGAACGAAACTATTTGATATGGCGATGGAACAGGGATGGATCAGGTCAGAGGACTGGTCTCTATACAATAGTTTCA
>JAYEFS010000195.1:0-3431 GCA_034658695.1 Methanobacteriota archaeon
ATCCGCAATTGTTCAGATCGACTCTTAACTTCTTCGGATTTACCACCTATTGAAGCACCTGATAGTGGTTTTGTTTTGTAGTGTGATATAGTCCCCATACATGCAACGCGAATTACCAAAGACCCACCCCGCATATCAGTCCAATTCTTTCACGGTGCAAGAAAAACCAGTAGCAATCGGTTCAATCCAATTGGAAAGATGCTTTCGCTCCAGTACTAAAATGAAACAAAAATGGGACCAATTCAGTACGGGGTATACACATCCTTTCATCACCCTAGGTCTAATACCCTGCTGCCTATCCCCCTCCGAACGATGCACATTTCTGTCGCCCATGTCGCGACCAGTTTCTTCTATGTGGGTTTCGTCATGGGTGATACAGCTTGCCTTGGTAATCATCAATACCACGATTCCTATCGCTACGAAGTTTCTCATTTAACCCATCTCATTTTATGATTTAGTATTTACTATTTATATTGTCATGTGTTATCTGATAAAAAAGAGTGCGCGGTCATCCCACGCACCTACATATATTGATTGCACCCGTGACCCTGGCCATTACCACGACCGCGCCCATCTCGCGGTGGCTCATAATCGCCGTCAGAGTTCCTGCCGTTGATGCCGATGTTGTCACAGACACCATTGCCGTCAGCATCCAAATATCGGGCGCCGCCACCCTGACCGTAATGGGCGGCAACAACTCCTGCGGAGAGTGCGACCAGCGCAACGATCAGTATTCCTGCGATTGTTCTTGTATCCGTTGTTGTTTTCACCTCGTTTGAGTTCAACCCGTTTGGGCGATACTCAATCAGCGGACGTACATATATACTTATTCCAGAATTATATCCAAATCTCACCAGAATCATGCCCAAATTCATTCCGAACTGAGGTACAGCAGCACCAGTAGCGCCATAAATTCGAGTATGTCAGGTATCACGTCAAGCGGTCCGAGTAGGCACATCCGACGCCCGCCCGCAGCATGCATGCATGGAGTCGATGTGACCGCATGTAAGAGCAAAAGAAACGCAAATATCATCAAGCCCAGCGTGAACTTCGATTTGATCTGTGCGTAACTCCTGACATAGATGGCAAGCAATATCACCAGCAGCACCACATTTGCCGTGGTCATCACCGTTTTGGCATTCAGTATAAATGCAGGATCGTACATGAATATTTGCATATTATCACCGCTTCACTTGAATTTATTCCCAATTTTCTCCCAAATCTCTTCGAAGAGTGCGTAATTCTCTTCCATGGTCCGGGAGAGAAAATACATCGCGCCGTAGCCACTTCCTGAGGATGTGACCACGTTGTTCTCAGAAAGGACCTTCAGATGATGTCTTATCGTCTTATAGTCCAGTTTCAACACTGCTGATAACTGATTGGCATTGTACGGGCGGTCTTTCAATGCATTGATCATCCGGGCACGGTTCACTCCGCCTCTTGTGCCGGCGATCAGCCACCAGAGCGCACGTTTCATAGCATGCAATTGGCAGGCATCCCCTTATGTCTTCGGGGTAACTCAGAACTCCGGGCAAGGAGTCTTGATTATGTGTGTCAGCAGGGACGCGATATGCATGCTGTCAGACTGTTTTGCCCAATCTCCCGAGCGCAGCCTCAACAAACCCTCTGAATAGCGGTGCCGCATTCTCAGGTCGTGACTTGAATTCCGGGTGGAACTGGCATCCGATGAAGAACCTGTGCGAGGGGATCTCCACAATCTCCATTCTGTTCATGTTTTTACCGGAGAAAACCATGCCTCGTGACCCAAAATCATCGAGATACTCCGGGTTCACCTCGTAGCGGTGTCTGTGTCGCTCCACAATCGCAAGACTGCCGTACAACCGGTGTGCGAGCGATCCCTCTGTCAGCGCTGCCTCGTAATCTCCGAGACGCATGCTTCCGCCCATGTCTGTTACCTCGTACTGCTCTGGCAGGAGACCGATCACGGGATGGGGGGTCTCACCGAACTCAGAGCTGTCCGCATCATGCCACCCGATCACATTTCTTGCAAACTCGATTACCGCAAGTTGCATGCCGAGACAGAGTCCGAGGAACGGTACCTCCTCTGTTCTGGCATATTCGATCGCATCGATCTTCCCTGCAATCCCGCGTTCACCGAATCCACCCGGAACAAGGATTCCATCGAACCTTCCGAGCGATTTCTTGACCTGTTCAAAAGAGCCGAACAGATTCTCGGAATCGATCCATTCGATATCAACATTGCATCCACAAGCGATCCCCGCGTGTTTGAGCGATTCTCGGATGCTCGTGTAGGCGTCCCTGAGATCGGTGTATTTCCCGACAACGGCTATGGTTATGTTCTCCCCTCCCTCCTTGATCCCATCCATCCGTTCTACCAGTTTCCGCCACCTGGATTTGTTATCGTTCTTTTCCAGCCTGAATCTCTTGGTAAGATATTCGGATATCCCCTCTTTCTCAAATATCAGCGGGACATGGTATATGTCATCAGCATCATACGCGCTCACAATCGCACTTGCAGGGACATCGCAGAATAGCGCGATCTTCTCCTTGACCGCCGAAGAGAGCGCGGACGTGCATCGCGCAACGATTATGTTCGGATACAAGCCAAGTTCACGAAGCTCCTTCACCGAATGCTGAGTCGGCTTGGTCTTCTGTTCGCCCTGGCAATCGACCGGAACAAGCGTCACATGCACGAGCACGAGATCTTGCATCGCCTCCTCACGCTGCATCTGCCTCGCCGCCTCCAGAAACGGCATCGACTCGATATCACCAACCGTGCCACCGATCTCAATTAAGCATACCTCTGCGCCGCTCGCCAGAGCCACACTTCTAATCCTTTCCTTGATCTCGTTTGTCACATGCGGGATGATCTGCACGGTATTTCCAAGATAATCACCTCTCCTTTCCTTTTCGATCACTTCTTTGTAGATCTTTCCGGTGGTTAAGTTGTGGTCTCTGGTAAGTTCGGTATCGAGAAATCGCTCGTAGTTGCCGAGATCGAGATCGACCTCGCCACCATCCTTCAACACAAAGACCTCGCCGTGCTGGAACGGATTCATGGTCCCGGCATCGATATTGATGTAAGGATCAATCTTGATCGCTGTAACCCGGTACCCCTTGTTCTTCAGGATTCTTCCGATGGATGAGGTGGTGATGCCCTTGCCAAGACCGCTCATGACTCCACCGGTGGTGATTACATACTTCATAGTAGATAATGGTTGTTTAATGATTTAAACATCGGTACTGCCAGCCGGCACAATCGAAAATTCCAGTGAAATGCACCCGGAGACTTTTGTTCTTTGCGCCATCGCGTCTTTGCGTCTTTGCGTTATTGTTTTCTAATTTAACGCAAAGGCGCAAAGGCGCAGAGACGCGAAGAGTGTTGCCAATCTCAATCTTCGCGTCTTTTGCGTTGTTGCACATCCAACTGACCATTACGGAAATCACTG
>JAYEFS010000196.1:0-3426 GCA_034658695.1 Methanobacteriota archaeon
GCGTATTGTTCCGCAATTGTTGATCTCTGACAAACTCGCCTCGACGTATTCGATCAGCGGTGTTGCCGTTTCGTACTCCAGCGAGATTGTGCGCCCGCTGACCGTGACAACGGCGTCAGGGTCCGAGCCAACGAATGAAAAGCGTGCATGACGCTTCTCCTTTTCCACAGACTCGAGTAGATAGGAGTATCTCGGGTTCTCCGATCCGAACGCGGCGTAGAGGTCGATCGGCGTGCAGATCGCATCGATCTTCGCTGTCAACTGGATGATTGCAGGCGATTTCACCGATTCGAGGAGTGTTGTCAGTTCCGACAGGGTCGGGGATAATTCGATCATGGGGATTCACCGTATAACTTTGTACAGTAATGTTCATAATTGTACATTCTATTTAAGGGTTTGGTTGTTGCGCTCACACAACCGCTTTCTCGATTGCCTTTCCGGCATCTTCATAAACAACAACATGACGCCAAATAACCTCCATAACCTGTATCAACTCATCTTTGAGGCGGCGTCGGTGCATTCAGAGCTTGTTACGCACCCGTTCATAGAACTGCCACTTCGTTGTAACGAAGAGTGCCGGCTCGTCAGCTTTCGTGATTGTGATGGTATCGCCGGCATGCACTGGCTGCGTATGCTGCCCATCAATCACAATAGCAGCGCCCTTCTGGGCGTGTATCGGCTCGACCGTGATCTTGCTGTCGGCGCAGACTACCCACGGTCGCGATGACAGCTTGTACGGTGCAAGCGGTACGATGATTACGCCGTCCACTCTCGGATCGACGATCGGACCTCCCGCGCTCATCGCATACGCGGTGGAGCCTGTCGGTGTCGCAACCACGATGCCGTCAGCGCGCAGGCAGTCGAGCTCGTGGTCATCCACAAGAATGCGGAATGCAAACATCTTGGCGGGGGGCGCTGTTGCGATCGTCGTTGTGACGATCACCGCTTCGTTTGTGGCACGCGGGAGGGCGTCTCCGTTGATGTGGATCGCAAGCCGCAGCCGCTCCTCGATTTTGAGATCGGTCAGAACCTGATCGATCATGGCAAACGCACCAACTGGTGTCGCATCCGCAAGAAAACCGACCCCTCCGAAGTTAACTCCAAGAATCGGTATCTGCGTCCGCAGTTTCTGGATGGTGCGAAGAATCGTGCCGTCACCCCCAATTATGATCAGTAGATCGGCACGCATCTCTTCCAGGGGAACGCCCCGGGTTCCGAGCCCGGCGGCAGTATCATTATCAAATATGACCTCCTCAATAGCCGGAATGGATTCGAGATGTCGGCGTATGCGTCCAGCCAGCTTGATCGCATCGGGTTTATCGTATCGAGCGACGACTCCGACACGCTTCACGATCTCTTCCGTGCTCATGAGACTCCTCGATAAGTATGGAATGGGTGTGTTACATTAGTCTTTTGTTTCCCGGGGCTTTGAGATGATATTTGCGTACGCCAAGGCATACGCCAATGCAGTAAGTCTACTCATTCGAGGAACCACAATCCAGTGCCGTCTGCCCGGGTTGGCTGGTGGCATGTCTATGCACACGCTTTCCGGGAGGCGTTCGCTCTTGAATCAGTTTATCCACATTGTCTGCAATATTGCGCCCTTCGTCAATCAGGTTCGTGTATGTGTTTAGATGGGGTGAAAAAACACGAGATTACACAAGATTTCACCTCAACTTTGGAAACCCAAAAAACAGCCGCAGCCACCCGATTAGCCCCCAAATCCCAGAATACCGAAGACTAAATCCAACCCAAAACCGCTATCATCCGACCCCTCGAAACATACTCAATTTCGCATTTATTCCACGTTGTAGGGGTAAGGTTCTAGCTTCACATCATACCGCGGCACCTCGATTTTCAAGATTCTGAATATTTCGGCCAACTCATCGCTCATCTTTATCGGGCGATTCACGTAAAGTTGTTTCTCCTTCCATAGTTCATGCTCGTAGTAGCCAACCACAGACCTCCCGGATTTTATCGTGTAGAGCAATTCACGAAACGAGTACTCCACCCCGCCACCCTTGAGAATCGCCCGCAAGATGGAACCAAAGCATTTCCGTAAACTTGAGACTATTAAAATTGAAAATATAGAAAACTAATACTTGTATTTTTTAATCATAAGCCGTCCCAACCAGTCTACAACTTTTCATATTCGATAGAAGAGACGTATAATTATACATTTAAAAATTATAAAACACTTCTCCGGGAAAATGGGAGGGACTATCGCCACAAAAAGGGATACCAGTTGGATAAACCGATCTGTTGGTTTGATTTTATCGCTGATGGTAACATTATCCAGAAAAAAGGAACAAAAAGCAATTTCCGTTACTGTTCGTCTTCCACGCCATATTTTCTCACCAACTTTTTGATACCATCTTCAGATAAGACCGTAAAGAATTTATTGAAGTCTTCTTTTACATTCATTTTTTTGTCTCCTATTTCATGTAATAATAGTTATTACATACTGATAAATAGAAGATGTTGAGGTATATTAATTTTATTCCTTCGAAAAACTATATGTTAGCTCAAGTTTACGAAAATGGGAAACAAAGAAATAGCCATACACTGTAAATATTGTGTGAGTTTCAATCCGGCGATCCTCGCTATGGCGTATCGGGCAGAGACTGAAATCCGTGTTTAGCTCCTGAAATCCCTTTTCCACTATATCTCTGCTCTTGTACACCTTTATCATCTCAACAGGTGTCATATCGCAGTGTGTGAATAACGCGAAGAAACCAAACTTCTCGCGTCTACTATCCAGATCCTCTTTGTCCACAACAAGTTCGATCACCCCCTCTACCTCATGTTTAATAACCTCCATGGCTCTTTTGAGGCTGTGTTTTGCTATCAAGGAATTAATCACATCGCACTTACCATCCAGTGACCCGCCCTTTTTATTAAGCGATGATACCTTCTGTTCCACAATTTCCACTCTTCTGTCGAGACTGTTATTCTTTGTCCGCTTAACATCCGGATTGTAACAGACCAGTACATGGGAAACCCGCCCATAAACTTCTGCTTCTACCATCTTTCCATAAATTCTTGTTTCTTTATTTTTTGTAATCTCCCTTGGGTATATCAATTCCATCTCCGATTTATCCGGATTCCTCGTGAAACGCCCGATGCTACTCGATCGTACCATTGACAGGAAATGGAACTTATACCGGATGAGCCACCGCAGATATCTGATTGTCTCTTCGTTCACATTCCCCTGATCCATAATTACGATCTTGTGGCGGGCACTGTCGTTCAATATCTGATACTTCGATCGCATCGTTTTCAGGAAATCACCGAACATAGTGACATCAGGCGTATTTCCGGGATGCGCACTGACAAAAAAAGGTATCTGCTGCTCATTTACCCCAAGAACAAGATTGACCTGTGGTATATCCCTTCGCTTCTGCGCGCTGTAACCAAACCTGATTA
>JAYEFS010000197.1:0-3417 GCA_034658695.1 Methanobacteriota archaeon
CATCGTAATCCATATCAGATAACTTTTTTTCCATTCTATCACACCATGGCAACCCGGATCTTCTGAGCCATCCCCCTCCCTATCGAGACAACGTTTCTATCGACTTCGATTGTGATGGGACCGGTATTGGATATTACACGCACGAGGCTGCCCTCGGATATTCCTCTCAGGTTCAGTTTCTGTCTGATGCCGTGACCGCCGCCGATCTCCATAATTCTGGCAGGGGCGCCTGGTGCCATCTGTGCAAGATTCGTGGTATGTATATCCATCTTCGTTCACCGTCTAGGTTGTCCTATAAACGTACTAACAAATATTGCTAGGTGTGCAAATATCATGCCCTAGAAAAATTAGGTTTTTGTGAAGAACCTACATCGATCCCGTAACCGAAGTCGCAATCACAAATATGACCGGTGCAAAATCACATCACATCCCATAACGCATCCCCGACATAATGCACGGATTTGACCGCTTTTCCGGATTCTCCGACCATTTCGTCACCCGGAACGATCGCCCGCCCGATCGCGATCGCTTTTCCGTGTAGCTCCTCGACAACGATCACGAGATCGCCCGCCTCGATTGTGGTATCAGCACGCACGATTCCCGGGCGCATCACATCTGCGCCGTTCACAACAAATTTGGTGGCGCCAGCATCCACGACAACGGTGCGCTGTTCCGGTGCAATCTCGAGCGCGCCCTTCACAGTGAGAAACGGTTTGCCGTCCCGAATGAAGATCAATGGCGCTCCATCAACCAGTATAATGTCGTAAAGACGGGTTTTGATGAGCTCGAAGCGTTTTCCCTTGAGCGCCGCAGCGATATCTGATAAATCGAATACCTTTTCCAGTTCTTTTAAGATCTTCTTCGCATTGTTGCTCCGTATGTGATGCCTCGATTTGATGTGAAGCTCCATGATTGCAATCTCTGTGGTGCAACTTAAATAAACTGATGCCAGAATCACCCCTATGCTCACGTTTGTCGGTCTTGGACTCTACGATGAAGAGGACGTTACGTTGAAGGGCGTCAGGGCAATAAGAGACGCGGACATGGTCTTTGCCGAGTTTTACACCTCGAACATGATGGGAACAACCATTGAACGCATGGAATCGATCTACCAAACGAATGTAACAGTGCTTTCGCGAAACGAGATCGAGGTAGACCCGACGTGGCTGCACCATGCGATTGAAGAGGATGTGGTGCTCCTTACCGGCGGAGACCCGATGGTATCAACAACGCACGTTGATCTCCGTCTGCGTGCATCCGATCTCGGAATTGAGACGGCAATCGTCCATGGTTCATCGATTGCATCGGCGGTAGCAGGTATTACGGGCTTGCAGAACTACCGGTTCGGAAAATCGGCGACCATTCCTTTTCCGTATCATGGCAGGTCTAAGACCGTGATTTCGGAGACGCCGTACAATGTCATCCTGCAAAACCGCGATAACGATCTTCACACATTGTTGTTCCTTGATATTAATCCCAAGCAGGGCTTCATGACGATTCCGCATGCGATCGAGTTGTTGATGCGAGTCGATGAGTCGAAGGCTCTGGAGGAGGCGCTCGGCGTGGGAATTGCGCGGGCAGGATCACTCGACGTAGTTGTCAGGTGCGACCGCCTCATACGCCTTGCCACATTCGATTTTGGTGCGCCTATGCATGTGTTAATCGTTCCTGCGACTCTGCACCAGATGGAGGCGGAAGCGCTGGTCAGGTTTGCGGGCGCACCTGGTGATGTGTGTGCAGATGGGGCATTTTGACCGTGTTGTTATGGCACAGAGATATTTTATTATCCCTCAGTCAGAATCAATCACACAGGAGATACGCATGAAGACACGGGAACAGAGGGTGGGCGCCCTGATAAAACTCATGTTAGTCGCAATGCTCTCCGCAATTCCAAAATCGTGCGATCAGGTCACCCGGTCAATCACAATCGAAGGTGCAACAGACGTTGGTTCATGCGACGCGACGCTCACATTCGATGCATCGGCTGTGGCAGTGGCAATCGGGATTGCGCCGAAGTACCAAAAGCGCGGGAAACGACCATGACTCCCACGACCTCCACAACCCACCTGATCTTTGATCCGTTCATGGGTGCGTCCGGTGACATGATTATAGCTGCCTTAATCGACCTCGGGGCAGACCTGTTGCAGGTCACGGAGATTATGGAATCGGTGGCGCCGGTAACCGTTGAGATCCGCAAAACATCGAAAAACGGGATCGCCGCAACCAGCGTCTCTGTTGTTCCGGATACGCCGGAAGCGCTCGCACGCACATACCCGGAGATCGTGGCGGATATACGATCCGCAGGGTTGCCCGATCCGATAATCGATGATGCAATCGCAATATTTGGTCGTATCGCTTCCGCTGAATCAATGGTTCACAACGTACCCCTGGATCAGCTCCATTTTCACGAAGTCGGGCAGGCTGACGCCATCGCAGACGTTGTGGGCGCATGTGCTGCGATTCACAGTCTCGCTCCACAGACGATCTCATGCACCCGGATTATGACTGGAACCGGGTTTGTTGAGTGTGCGCACGGAACGCTTCCGGTACCGGCGCCGGCAACGCTTGAGATCCTCTCGAATTCGGAGCTTTCATGGGATTATGGGGGCGTTGCGCATGAACTCCTCACCCCGACCGGTGCTGCGATACTTGCGCATCTGGCGGAGCCGCATGATCTGCATGATCTGCATACCCGGCGTGCTCAAAACAATCAGGGCTGCGTTGCAAGGCGCATCGGTTACGGCGCGGGGAACGCGGATCTGGAGATTGCAAATGTGCTCCGTGTCATTCTGTGTGAACGTGGTGATGCCTCCCTCTTACGTGACGATGTTGAGGTGCTCGAGACATCGGTTGATGACGTGACCGGCGAGGTTCTCGGCAACCTGATTGAGGAGTTGATCGCAATGGGCGCGTATGATGCGATCGTGATTCCTGCGACGATGAAGAAGGGGCGAAGCGGGCATTTGATCCAGGTGACCGTAAAACCCGGCGATTCTGAACAGATCGCACGCCGAATCATCGAGGAGACTGGTTCGCTTGGTGTGCGTATATCCCCGACAAAACACAGGTTGATTGCGAGGCGGGAAGTCGCCGCAATCAAAGTTGAGATCGATTGCGACGACTATGACGCCGCAATCAAGATCGCAACCGACGATCACGGCAATCTCCTGAACATATCAGCCGAGTTCGAGGATGCAAAGCAAATTGCGCAGCGAACCGGGATTCCTGTTCGCGAGGTGATGCGCAGGATCGTGGACCATGCGTGGAACGCGGAATTGCGCAGTCCTTGAGTAGGGTGATGAAAGGATGTGTATACCCCGTACTGAATTGGTCCCATTTTTGTTTCATTTTAGTACTGGAGCGAAAGCATCTTTCCAATTGGATTGAACCGATTGCTACTGGTTTTTCTTGCACCGT
>JAYEFS010000198.1:0-3406 GCA_034658695.1 Methanobacteriota archaeon
AACGCGCCGTATTCAGCGCGCCACTTATCTATTGTCCATTGAGGACGGGGTGACAAAAAGGAACAAAAATGGCAAGGTTTTGGGATGTGGAACTCACCCGAATATGGAGAGTTTTCATCACCCCAGCGAAGAGCCATAATGTTGGAGGGGGTACACCATTATTTCGATGCGCCTATTTTTCTTTTGAATACCACGAATAGAACTGCAAAGTATACTAACAACGCAGCCATGTACACGCCTGAAATCACCACAGCACGCCCGAAATCGAAGTCTCTTGCATGGAATGTGTCCACAACGATTATCACAAAGAGTATAAACATGTACGAGACGAAACTGATACCAAGGGCGCGCATCCAGTCCGGAATCAATATTCTTCCTCCTGTAATCTTCTTAGTCTATCATCAATCGACGGGCGAGTCTTAAAGAGTGAGTTATACATCTCGTCGGCAAGCGGATCTGTGATGAAGAGCGCGGCATGCGATGGATTGGCATCCCACCCATTCTGGTCGCGTAGACGGGAGAGCATCCTGATTACAGCGTCCGACCCGCAGAACAATGCCGCATACTTGTCTGCTTCGTATCTCACCGATTCCGATGTCGCGATCTGGATTAAAAGCGCTGCTGGCGGCGCAAATATGGATGTTGCGAAGAATCTGATCAGTTTTGGCGCAGGATCATAGTCCTGCCCGAATCCTGTGAATACCGCACCCCATAGTGCTGCGACCGGAAGCGTGGTGAGGACTCCTGCGAGGACTGTGGCAATCTCCGGAAGTCTGCGCCCTTTACTGACGTGTGCGATCTCGTGTATCATCATGCTCGAGAGTTCATCATCACTTAAACGTTCGATTGCCCCCGTTGACAGGACAACAGAGCCGTTCTTCCGGCTTCCAACGGAAAATGAGTTTATGGCTGGAGAATCGATAAAATACAGTTCTGTTCCCGGTAGTCCGGCTTCCCTTGCAAGTGTTAGCATGCGAATATACAGGGGATCCTCGGATGGTGCTCTTCTGGCGCGATACCATACAAGGAGGACTTGTCTGCTGAGTACGCAGCCGATGATCACAATTGAGAAGATCGCTGCGCAAAACACAGATACAAGCACGAGTAGCAGATTCATATCACATTCATCCTCCAAGTTGCAATTCTGCGTACGGGGTCACCCAGTCTCCGCTGACATCAAACTTCAGCCAGCCGTCCAGAATCGAGGTCTCGTCATTGATTGTGATCGACTCATCGTTCGTAATCACGATTTTGTCAGTCATAATTATGGAAACCTTGAATTTGCCGTATTCTCCGTACTTGTCCCCGATATTGATTTTCTTTACGTCATCCGAAAACTGTTTGATGTCCTTCAGCACAACGAAACCGCGTTCCTCGTCATGAAAGACTGTATCGACCGTGCATTCGAAGACTGTTACATCACGTCCTGCAATTGAGACCTTGTGCTCAATAACTCCCCCTTCTGCGCGGACACTGGATTCCACCACTTCTCCTTCCTTTGTGAGCTCAAACCACGCCGCCCCGCCGGTTACAAATATGTCCTTCAGCGTTAGAAGGCAGTCCTCGCGCAGTACGTAGCTCTCACCGATATTCAGTCGTATCTCTGCCTCGTCGCCACTCTCGTTCACAAGAATCTTGCTCAGAAAGTCGGCACGATCGGGATTAAACGATCTGTGCAACTCTCCAAGAAAACCGGTCTCGCAACCGATCACGCTTATAGTGTAGGTTGCGTTCTCTGCTTCGATGAATCGCTCGGAAGAGAAGTAGACCTTCAATTCTTCGTACGATGCCCCGGTCTCAGGATCATTGCAGAAAGCAGGGTGGTTCTCGCCGCTGAGATTCATCCGTTTGCCTGCCTCCGCACTGTATGACGATCCTTCCAGCCTGTACGTTCCGCTCCTGGTCTTTGTCGTGTAGATATACGCATAACGCCTGTTATCAGAGACCTTGAACCTGATCGTGTCGTTCAAGATGCTGCACGTTCCGCTGAAGGCGATTCCCACCCAGTTCTTGAAGACGATCTTATCTGATTTGATCTCGTCGATCTCGAACTCTCCGTACCGGTCGCCTCTGTTGACATAGACCGGCGTATCCGAGTAGAGGTAGAGATCATCGATCTCAACGGACTGATCAAGCAGTATGTCATCGACCGTGCATCTGAACAGGAGTGTGTCATCATCGACACCCCCAACGTCAGTGCGGTACTCAAATACCTCACCTTCGCCAAAGATGCCCGAATCGAGGGTTTTGTTGATTGTGTCGTGGCTCCTGTTCAGCTCAAGCAGCGCAACCTCACTCACAGTATCCACTTCACGGATTGTGAGGTTGTAGCCGCTCCCGAGATCCCATGTCTCGTTCGCATGCATGGTTCTGCCGCTCCCATCAACGATTACCGGCAGCAGAATGTCTGGTTCTGATGTTGGGCATCCGTACTCCGCTCCGAGATATGTTATGCTTCCGCTGCTTGTGCTGACGCTGACCGTGTATGTTGCGTTTTCCGTATCGACGACGCCGTCCTCACTGAAGTAGAGTTCGAGCCGCTCATTGTAGTTTAATTGATCACAGTTCGAACTTGTGAGTGTCATTGTGCTTCCGTTGTAAATCGGCATCGGGATACTGCTCAGTTGCACGCTCGGGATTTGTCCGGCAACCACAGTCTCGCGTTCCTCCCCACCTTCGAACCGTCTGAACTCGATGTTGTCCCACCAGACCTGAAGGTCTGTGTCTCTGCCCACATTCCCTTCGGAGACCGCAATTGTGAGTGTGTTGTTCGATTTCAAAATCACCGGGGTCTCGACGCGCTGCCAGCCATCGTCACCCGCACAATCGCCCTCCCAGACGAGAATATCGTTTAACAGCACCTGTTTTGTGTGCTGTCCCGCAGAATCGGAGGTCTGCGAGTCCATCACATCGAACACAAGAAGCACGATCCCGTCTTCACCTGCGATATCCTGCGAGATTGTGCCGGAGTCGCCATACACTGTGCGGTTGGTGGTTGCGATCTGATAAGAGCGATGTCCGAGCGTTGCTGCGTCGCTTGTGTAGTTTCCTGTGAGATTCCCACGTCCTGAGTACTTCCAGAATCCCTCATACTCCATGTCACCATTGGGGATTAAGGGCGGTGTGATCGTGTAATTCATCGCAGAATCGACGTTTTCGGAATCAACCGAGCATGAGACCGTCTTGAGATCGTAGCGGTGTGTTTTATCCCCTTTCAACAACTGAAACTCGAGCGGCAGATACGAGCCGATCATCTTCGGCGTGAACGTCATATTCACAACCAACTCTGAGCAACTCGCAATCCCGACCTCCTGCTCAGAGACAACATCGCCTCCGAGTCTCAGACAGAGTGTGTAATTGGTGTACGCGGGCTCATAGCTCTCGATTACGACCGAAACATTCGTTG
>JAYEFS010000199.1:0-3400 GCA_034658695.1 Methanobacteriota archaeon
CCGTATCATATTCTTCTCATAATCTTTCGTGCCGTCCGGTGTATCCGGGTGCCTGTTTCTGAGGTCGATCCAGTCCTGCACCGCGTGACTCGCTTCAGGAGATAAGAACGTGATAAAATCGTATCCCGTCTTCGTACGCCTTACATTCAACGTGACAATGCCTGTAAGCTCATCATACCCATCAGTGAAGTTTTTAACCCGTAAATCAAGGAGATCAATCTGTGAAAGCCCCGAACTCACCATTACAAAAATGATCGCCCGATTTCTAACATCTGCGTGCTTCAATATCTCTCTAATCTGCTCTTTTTCAAGTCTCAAGTCGTTTTTCCGGAGTCCTTTTGGTCGAAACTGTTTTCGATTGTTCATCTGTGGTAAAGGGATATCGTTAAACTTATAAAATGATTTTACCACGGAAAGATTGTTGTATATTGTTTTTGGAGCCGAGCCAGCTTCCTTAACTGCGGTTCTGAACCCTATAAGGTGTTGCTTAAGCTTCTGTTTTCTCATCAGAGTTCCAGACTCGATCTCACCTTCAGCCTGCTCAATCAATGCGGTTGGGAGCATCCCCACAAACCTACAGAATTTGGTCATCGATTTTACGTATGAACGGCGAGTCGTAGCGGCAGCGTCGAGACCGTCCAGCCAATCCTTCACAAGCATATCATTTTCAATTTCTTTTCGATCCATGCTCCTGCTATTGGTAATCACTTATACTTAAGAGTTCCCACAAGTCAATAAAAAGTCTCATTCTTTACTACGTACCAAGGATGATGGGGCTGCGCTGACCACTCTTTGCACCGGCTCATCGGGGCATTGTGCGGAGAATTGCGCCAACGGCAAGGTCGATTATGGTCAAACAGCGGAGAGCAGTCATATCCCGGTCCACATACACTTCTTGTACGATCCGATCACCATCTTCACATCCGAGTCTATAATGCCCCCTATTTTGTGACATGTATCGATAAACTCCTGCAATTCGATGATAGACCTGAACATGACCTCGCACAGGAGATTAAATCGTGTGCTTGTGCGATACATGGCGATAATATGCTCATGATCCTTGAGCAGTTCATCCGCAACGCTCTGCAGGTTTGAATCATCAATTTCAATACTTATGAACGCCTTGACACACTTTTCCGCTTCTTCGCAATTAAGAAGTAAGGCGAAACCTTCGATCACCTTATTTTTAGCCATCTCAGAAATTCTTCGTCGGACCGTTCCCTCGCTCACACCGATCTTGTTTGCGATATCGACATTACTCATCCTCGCGTTCTCGCTCAATATCTGGATGATCTCCAGGTCCAGGTCGTCGACTGCCAGCGTTTCGAGTAGACCATCGCACGACTCCTTTCTCCAGCACTCGACGCCATGATTGCGATGATCTTCCATAGTTAGTACTACATCCTGGTGGTATAAAAATATTGTGTAGCGAAATTCGTAACAGGATTACGAAATCTTTATATAGGGGTATGGACAACGAAAAGACATAAGCATAGTATGCAACAAAACTCCACAAGAGGTAAATATTATGGCAAACGAAGAATACAAATGGTTCCTGCGGGACGAGGTCGTCAACGCGGGATTGTGCACATTCTGCGGCGCATGTGCCGCGGTCTGTCCGAATGGTAGAATCGAGTTCAGAGAAGACGGTCCCGCACTGAAAGAAGAGTGTCCGAGAAACGGGCAGGGCGCGTGTAAGGACGTCTGCCAGCGCGTGGTTACTTTTGCATCAAAGATCGGTCCGAATATCTTCGGATTCAAGGCAAAACCACCAGCACTGCTCGGACAGTACGAAACGCTTGTTGCTGCACGGGCGACCGATCCAAAGATTCTGGAGGCTGGACAGGACGGTGGCGCTGTGACCGCGCTTCTCTCGTACTGCATGGACAATGGTTTGATCGATGGTGTGATCGCAACCGGCGACGTAGGAAAGCCGAGTTCACGCGTCGTCAGGTCAACGGATGAGCTGCTTGACACCGCTGGCTCGAAATACTCCGCAGTTCCTGTTCTCTCCGCAATCAAGGACGCAGAAGATATAACGAATGCCGCTGTGGTCGGGCTGCCATGCCACGTCTACGGGGTTCGGAAGACCCAGTTCTTCCCGGGCATGATGTCGCACAGCTACGAAGTCGGCGAGAACGGCGAGAAGATCAAGGTTCCGAACATCGCTTACGTCATCGGCTTGTTCTGTACCGAGAACTTCAACTACGATAAGCTGGCAAAGTTCATGGAAGAGAAGGGTGTTGCCATAAGTGATGTCAGGAGAGCCGCCATACATCTCGACGAACTGGTTGTGACGACCGATTCCGGCGAACACGGTTTCGATCTAAACGATCTATGGAATGCGGGCTGTGTTCAGGATGGCTGCGTGATATGCAGGGATGCAGTCTCCAAACTCTCTGACATCTCGGCAGGATACATGGGCTCTGGCAATGGCTGGACGACGCTGATGGGACGGACGCAAAAGGGCATTGAGTTGATCAAAGCAGCAGAGGAAGCCGGGTACATCGAGACAAAGCCTGATGTTGATCTTCATCGAATCGAGGAGTTTGCGGGCTTGAAGATGCAGCGGTTCAAGTGGGAACTTGCTCGTAGGCTCGACGAGGGTAAGAGGGTCAAGTTCTACTGGGCATCCGACTATCCCGGTATCGTGGGCGAGGTCAAGGGTACGTTCTATGTCAAGATAAAGACCAATTCAGGGCTTGTGAATGCAGATTACCTTGCAAAAGCCACAGAGCTTGCCAATAAATACGGCGATGGGACACTCGAACTTACATCAAGGCAGACCGTCGAGATTCAGGGTGTTCCCGGCGCGAACGTGGACACACTGATGAGCGAGATCTATGCGAGCGGTCTTGCAACGATCGGGATGGGCTACGTCTCAGCGTGTGTCGGGATGGACTACTGTACAGAAGGGCTTGTCGAGACCAAGAAACTAGCAGGAGAGCTCACAATGGCGTTTGCTCAGCGATTGACGCCGCACAAGGTGAAGATCGGTATATCAGGCTGTGCTAACGATTGTGTGCGATCCAAGCGCCACGACATCGGTCTGATTGGGCAGGTGCGCCCCGAGATCGATACCGAGAAGTGTAACGGCTGTGGACGGTGTGCCGAACTCTGCAGGGTCGATGCAATCTCAGTCGTTCTTGGAAAGGCGGTAATTGACAAGGACAAGTGCATAACCTGCGGATGGTGTATCAGGGGATGTCCGAGCGAGGCTGCAATCGAGAAGGAGCGTGGATACGCGATGTGGATCGGCGCAAACGATGCAAGGAGACCTGCTGACGGCATACTCTTAAAGTCGTTCTGTACGGCGGAGGAGATCCCCGGGTTAATCGATGCGGTTGCAAAGACGCTTGTCAAGCACAAGACAAAGCCGGGCAGGGAGCGGCTCGGGAAT
>JAYEFS010000200.1:0-3386 GCA_034658695.1 Methanobacteriota archaeon
GTTCAAATTCTCCTTGTAAGCCATTTCGTTTTTGGTGATCGTTATCGCGTGTTCGGGGCAGAATGTCACGCATCGCTGACATGCCACGCACAACTTGTGTTCGGGAACCACTCGGTCTGTGAAATGCATGCACCCGAAGCTGCAGTTCATGACGCATCGCTTGCACCGCCTGCACCGGTCGTAGTCGATCTTCACGATGAATTCGGGTGGTAGCTCGGACGCCATCTATGCCACCTCCTCATCCAGCTCGCCTATAACAGGTGTCCCTGCGCTCGGACTCCACACCTTGTCCAGATCGGGCGCAATTTCCCTGATCGCTGACTCCTCTGATGACATATAGAGCATGTCATCCTTCTTAGCGCAGGTCATGGGTCGCAGTTTGATGCGGTCGTTGAACCCGACCATGCCGCGGCTATGTCCGAGAATGATGCTGAACGGACCGTTTAGGAGTGCGCCGCCATAGACCTGCCGGAGTGCGGTTGCAATCCGACGCTCACGATCGGGCATCCTGTCGATATCCGACCAGAAGGGCGATGCGAGTACTTTTGCAGCCAGCTCGATCGGCAGCTTGTGCCTGCGTACAAGCAGGTCAAAGAGGTACGCCACAACCTCGGTATCTGTCCTGAGTTCCAGTTTGTATCCAAACGGCTCAAGGTACCGCTTGTTGATCCCGTAGGAGGATATCTCACCATTATGGACAATTGACCAATCGAGAAGGCAGAACGGGTGCGCTCCGCCCCACCATCCCGGCGTGTTCGTCGGGAATCTGCCGTGCGCGGTCCAGATGTATGCCTTATACTCGCCCAACTTATAGAAGACCCCGATGTCCTCAGGGTACCCCACACCCTTGAATGCCCCCATATTCTTTCCGGACGACGCAACAAAAGCACCATCGATTGTGGAGTTGATATCCATCACCTCCCCAACAACGTACTCACGATCTGATACAAACTTCGTCTTAGCCTCCGGAACATCCATGAAATAACGCCACAGGATCGGAGGGTCTGTGATCGGCGGCACCCCCTCTTCCCCATATCTTCCGGCGCTCACCCCTTCATAAGCGCCACCGGGACGCGTCGGCATCTCTTCGTCAAGCACGATATCGAATCTATCCTTGAAATGCTCCTCACATCGCTCCTTTGCCACAATATCGTCAAACATTATATGGAAAGCATACAGGTCAGAACGCCTTGGATATATCCCGTACGCTGCAAAACCGCCTCCAAGACCGTTTGCACGGTCATGCATAAGTGCAATCGACTTGATAATCGCATTTCCGTCCTGCCTTTTTCCTGACTCGCTCATAATACCGGAGACGGAACATCCGGATGGAATGTAACAGTTACACCTCATTGTACCATACCTGCCTCTTGATTTTCTTCTCGATCTTCTTCATTTCCTTCATCTTCTTCATTTCTTTTATTTTTCCGAGTCCGCTCTTGAATTATCGCAATCAACCCCTTCAGCTCGTCTGAACCGCTCTTCGGGGGCTCCGGGAGTTTCAGTTTCTTGCGCATTGCGGTTGGCTCACCCAGCTTTCCAGTGTCCAAAAATAGCTTGAAGCCTCCGCTGAATCCCTCGGGGGCAATGCCGTAATCGCTTGCAAGGCTCTTCAGACGGTCAAAGACCTTCAACATGCCAAACTTCTGCGGGCAGAGTTCGTAACAGGTGTAACAGTTTGTACAATACCAGATATCAGGAGACTGCACAACCTCATCCAGCTTGCCATGCAGAACATCGCCGATTATCCGGTTCGGTTCAAACTGCGGAATCGATTTTGTGACCGGGCAGTCGTTGACACAAGCAGCACACTCGTAGCAACGTCGCAGATCCGCGAGATTAAAGTATTCCCTCGCACTCGCGAGATGTCCTGCGCGTTCATGCCACTTTTCGATGAACGAGTCAGTCTCGACCCTGTGCATGTTCATGCCAAGCTCCGCTGGCTCAAATCCAAATGCAAGCCCCATCAGTTCCGTGAAATACACAACAGGTATGTGCAACCGCTCGCCGCTCTTCTCCATTAAGTACTGCTTTGAGTCAAACTGAGTAAAGCAGGCAGGACACATCATCGTCATGGCATCGGAAATATCCTGAACCTCAAGAATCTTCTCACGAGCCAGTGCGATTGCGTCTGATGGGTCCTCTGTGTTGGAAAGATCGTTTCCGCAGCAGAGCATCTTTGTGCGATAATCAATACTTCTGGCGCTCAGCGCCTCGACGAGAAGATCGAACTTCGTTGGCTTATTCGGGTCGTCAAAATGTATCGCAGAACTCGGGCGGACCATATGGCATCCGTAGTGAACCGCAATATTCATCCCGTCAAGCGGTCTTGTTACGTGTTTTTTTATTGCGTCTGTGCCGATGTCGTCGTACAATACTTCGATTAGGTGTTTTACTTCTATAGTTCCCCGGTACTCAAGCCCCACACTTGCGAGCAGTTCGTTTACCCTGGTTCTGAGCTCTGTGTTCAGGTTAAGCTCGGATGCTGCCGATTTTAATGTACCGTAACAGCCATTGCACGGTGTTACAAGATCCATGCCCATCTCCTCTACCAGAGCGAGGTTTCTTGCTGCTGTTACATACCATGCAAACTCGTCGCCTATCTTGACCAGCTTCGTGGGACAACATGTGGTGCCCTCGATCTCATGGAGTATGATCTCCAGCGGGTCTGCGATGAGTCTGACTGATTTCTCCATGAACGGGAACCGTGCCTGGATTGTACACCCCCAGAATACTGCGTAATCGGTCATTTGATCTCGTGCTCCTTTCGCTTTTCTGTTGTGTTTGGTAGCGGGGGTTTATCGATCTGTTGGTGGGGTCTGTTGTGTTTTGGCATGGGGTAACCATCTAACGATGTTCCAATATATAAGTTTAATGGATGTGGGGGTTGAACATTACTGGTTCTGACGGATTCTGTGGTTTTCAAAAGATACTGAAAGAAGGCGGCATCATATACGGTTCTGAAGAGGTACATGCCATAAGAACTGGCTGCGAAACCCCACGATTTCCATATATGCGAGGTCTACTGTTAGCGACCACAGAAAACAGCAGAACCAGGAACATTATATGAATCATGGGGTTCCAAGTCCAACACCACATAAAGTGACGGTCCCAGAGAATGCTTAAATTTATTAAGTGGGATGGACTAACAAGAAATAGGTGATCATCATGGCTGAAGAAAAGAAACGACATATCATTACAATTGACCCACAAAAACTGAAAGAAGGAACGTGCCAGGTTTTAGATGCCGATTGGGGGGGTGGACGCAACCTAGCCGCTGTATGCAAAGAAGGGAACAAAATAAAAATATTCCCGATAGAGCCAACGAGTGCTTAGACCTGTATGGTTAATCTAATTCCAAAATCCAGGGTAGTTTCCTCACACAA
>JAYEFS010000201.1:0-3385 GCA_034658695.1 Methanobacteriota archaeon
GGCTCATCAAGCAGGAGAACATCAGGTTCCTGCTAAAGCTCTTGCCATAAAGACCTCCTGCTTGATGAGCCCGCCAGCAATCTTGACCTGAAACACCAGCTCGATGTGCTCAACCTCATTGTATCGATTGTCCGGGAGAAGAAGATGGTTGTGGTGATGGCGATGCATGACCTGAACCTTGCATCAAGATTCTCTGATGAGATGATATTCCTTAACGGTGGGGGGACCTATGATGCTGGAGAGCCTGAGACGGTTCTCACGCCAGGGAATATCAGGTAGGTCTATGGTGTGGAGGCTGAGGTGGTTAATCGAGGTGGGGGGAGACCGTACATCGTTCCGATAAGGTCGGTCTGAAGCGGGGCGATGCGGGGTATGAAGGGTGGGCGTGCATGTTTATTGATTCGTGTTATGATATTAATCAAAAGTCTTAAATACTATGAAGTATTGTTATGATGCGTACATGCTATGTAACATATATTGTGTTTTTACCTATATATAGTAAAAGTAAACCATAAGGAGATAATATACAATGGGAATGAATAGAATAATAGTCGGAATGGCTATAACAATGCTTTTGCTGGCACTGCCAGCTGCAGCATCGGACTACACGCTCGAAATCTTCGGTAACGCGAACGAGGACGACACGATCAACATGCAGGATGTGACCTACACCGAACTGATCATCCTCGAGTACAGGGACAAGACAGAGCTTGCAGACGGCAAGCACGATGGTAAGATCAACATGCAGGACGTGACGCAGATCGAGCTCACCATTCTTGGGAAGGAGTTGGAGCTTACGCTTGTAGATTCTGCTGATAGAATAGTGACAGTAAAAAAACCGGTGGAGAGGGTCGTTGAGCTTAGCTTTTCGAACTTAGAGGTGATGCGATCACTCAAAGTAGAGAAGGATAAAATAGTTGGTATCGGTGAATGGACGAAGCAGAATACTAATAAAGCATTCTTCCCGGAGTTCAGCGAGTTCCCAAGTGTTGGGTCTGCATCGCCGTTTACCGTTGATTTTGAGAAGATATTAGATCTTGACCCGGATGTTGTCCTTTTGTATGCGACATTTGGGGGTACGTCTGAAAGGATTCAGAATGAGCTTGAAGACCTTAATCCTGATATCGTGGTGCTTCGCTTTGATTCCTGGTATCCGGAGACTTATGTTGAAGAAGTAAGAAAGTTGGGATACATTTTTGATAAGGGGGATAAGGCTGATGAGTTTCTTGAGTTCTATAGCGGGGTGATGAATACGATCAACGAGAGAGTGGAAGGGATTTCGGAGGATGAGAGACCAAGCGTCTACTATGAACATACGGAGCCTTATCAGGCGTGGTGTGGGGGATCTGGCTATAGTAAGAGACATATCGAGTTGGTAGGTGGGAAAAACATCTTCAGCGGTGATTTCGGTGGGTCGGTAGATGCAGAAGCGGTGGTAGAACGCAACCCCGAGATCGTGGTCAAATGTTCATGGAACACAGGGGGCTATCATACGGATGACTTAACTATTCTGAGCAGTGTAAGAGATGAAGTCATGAATCGCCCTGAGTTGGCTGAAGTTACAGCTATACAAAACAAACGCGTTTATGTATTTAATAGACATGTTGTTACCTCAGCGTTCTTCGTGGGTATTGCATACACGGCAAAGTGGTTCTATCCTGAGCTATTCGAGGATCTTGATCCAAAGACAATCCATCAGCAATACTTAACAGAATTCCAGGAATTGGATTACGACGTATACGAGCATGGCGTGTTTGTGTATCCGCCGTTTGAGGAGAGTTGATGGGAATGGATGAAAAGAAGGTGATAAATATGAAGATAAACATATTGGCTGGAATAATCATGATGCTCTTGCTGGTGTCGTCAGCAGCGGCATCAGACTACACGCTTGGCGTCTTCGGCAACGCGAACGAGGATGACACCATAAACATGCAGGATGTGACGTACACCGAACTAATCATCCTCGAGTACAGAGACCAAACAGAACTCTCGGATGCCAAGCATGATGGTAAGATCAACATGCAGGACGTGACGCAGATCGAGCTTGTCATACTGGGAAAAGAGAAGGAGCTGACGTTCCTCGATATCTTCGGAGAAGCCGAGACTGTCAACAAACCGATTCGACGTTTGGCAAACGTGGGTTATTATGGTATTGAAGTAACGCGGGTGCTCGGTGCAAGGGATATACTGTTGCCGATAGTTGGTTATGATAGGTCAATCCAACCAATTTTTTATCCTGAGATCAGCAAGTGGCCAGCTGTTGGAACTGACCCTACTACATGTGACTTGGAGTATATACTCAGCCTAAAACCGGATGCTGTGATGACAAATTTAGAGGCTCGCTGGGCGGTATCTGAAGCAGGACTGGAAAAAAAGAGGATGTTCAAAGAGAAGCTTCCAGGTATACCAATTATTTGTCTGAACATGCGAGAAATAGATATTCTATCAAAAAACGTGAGAACGTATGGATACCTTCTTGACAGGGAAGACGAGGCTGAAGAGTTTATTGATTGGTATGAAGGGTACATGGATTCCTTTGAAGCTCGAACTGGGGGTCTTTCAAAAGATGAAAGACCACGTGTATATTTTGAAATGGGTAGTGGTCATGGTGGTGCTTACAAGACCAAAAGCTCGAGCGATAGATATGCACAGGCGTTTATCTTAGCTGGTGGATACAATATTGTTGATGAAATACCAAATGCGCCAGTTTCACTTACTGTAGATCCTGAATGGGTGGTGGAACAGAACCCTGAGGTTATTCTCACGCAAAGTGTGCCCTGGGTATATACTGCTAGCTACGAAACGGATGATCCATCGAACATGGTTGCAGCGAGACAAGAACTCATGAGCCGTCCCGAATTGGCTAAGGTTGATGCAGTGACGAACAAGCACGTTTACGTGGTAGGTGGCAATATACTTGAAGGAGCGGGACGTAATGTTATTGGCGTTGCATACATGGGAAAGTTGCTCCAACCCGACCTCTTCAAGGATATAGATCCACAAGCAATACATCAGGACTATATAGACAGATTCTGGCGCATAGACTTCGATGTGTATGAGCACGGCGTATTCATGTATCCGCCGCTGGAGGAGAGTTGATGAGAATAACATCATAAGGAGGTAATTAACATGAAAATAAATACAATACTGGCTGGAATAGCCATGACTTTGCTCCTGCTGGCACTGCCTGCGGCTGCATCGGACTACACACTTGGCGTCTTCGGGAACGCGAACGAGGATGACACCATAAACATGCAGCTGACATTCCGCATGTACATGTTAATCCCCCATCATTTTTACTGATAGCGGTTTTAGCTATCTGAAAAGTATTATGCTTATACCGTAACTTATATCTCGCAGACACCTCCTAAACCCCAACCGTTTT
>JAYEFS010000202.1:0-13741 GCA_034658695.1 Methanobacteriota archaeon
ATCCAGTGATTTCCGTCAATGGTCAGTTGGATGTACAACAACACAAAAGACGTGAAGACCGCGATTGACAACACTCTTCGCGTCTCTGCACCTTTGCGCCCTTGCGTTAAATTGAAAAACAATAACGAGAAAGACGCAAAGACGCGATGGCGCAAAGAACAAAAGTCTCTGGGTGTATTTCACTGGAATTTTCGATTGTGTCCAGCTGAACATGCTCAATACGGCATGGTGGGAACCACACGATTGCACAGTCTACGAAACAGCGGCGCAGCCATCTTCACAGGATTTCCGAGTTAATCGTGTGTAATCTCGTGGTTTTATAGGAGAATATCCACATAATATTGAGTAAGCACTATCAGCTAAAGAGTTTCTTCACCTTCGGCAGAACCGACGTCAGCGCAAAGACCACGACCCGGTCGCCCGCCTGTATCTGGTGGGTGCCTCTCGGCACGATCACATCATCGTTGCGCACAATCACGCTCACAATGGCGCTCTTCGGAAACTTGATCCGGTCAAGCGGCTTCTTTGTCATTTTCGATCCAGGGGCTGCCACCAGTTCAACGATCTCCGCCCGTTCACCCTCGAGAGCGGCAAGCGACTCGACTCCTGCACCCATGGTCACACGCAGGACGCTGTTGATGGTCGCCTGTTTCGGAGAGAGTGCCGCATCGATTCCCACCATCTCAAACAGTCCCATGTAATCGGATCGATCGACCTTGGCGATGACTTTCTTTGCGCCGAGTTGCTTTGCGATCAAGAGGCAAAGAAGGTTCTTTTCGTCGCTGTCGGTCGCTGCGATGACCACATTCATCTCACCTGCGCCCTCTGATTTGAGAAGTTGCGCATCGGTACCGTCACCCTGCAAAACCAGCGCATCCGGAAGTGCCCCCGCAATCTCCATGCAGCGTTCATCATCTGCCTCGATAATCTTGAGATCGACGTCGCCGCGCTCCGCAAGCAGATTTGCGATGTAGAATCCCACGATCCCCGCGCCAACGATCAAGACCTTGTTATGGACGCCAATCATGCCGCCGAACATTCCTTCGATCTCGGTTATGGATTCTGGCTTCCCGATCACGATCGCATGGTCTCCTTCATGCAGGACATCAGGACCATGCGGGATTGTGATCTCCGTTCCCCTGATCAGCGCGCTGACGACGCAGCAGTCCGGAATCTCGGCATCGGCAAGCGATTCCCCATCAAATGCCGTATTCTTGCCCACCCGAAACTCCATCATCTGGACCCTGCCATCCGCGAATGCGTCCATGCCGACGGCGGATGGTACCGACACAATTCCTGCGACCCCGGATGCCAGTGTCAGTTCGGGACAGATCATAAAGTCCATCCCGACCTCTTTTCGATGAGTTAGCGGCTTGTTGATGTAGTCCGGATTCGAGACCCTTGCAATTGTCATACTCACTTTTCCGCTCAGCGTCAACAACTTTGTAGCGATGCAGGAGACGACGTTGACCTCGTCGTTGCCTGTTACTGCAACCACGAGGTCTGCTGGCAGAGCCTGCCTCAGGATGTCAACGTTCGCGCCGTTGCCCTTGATGACCTGTACGTCCAGCTCACCAGCCCTTTTACAGGATTCTTCATCCCTCTCAATGAGCGTAATGTCGTTATGTGCGTATAACGCTTTCGCAATGGAATATCCAACTTCTCCGGCACCGATGATTACGATTTTCATTAAATATCACGTTTCTTGGTCCCCTTACATCCCCATCGCCTTGTTCGTCTTCTCAATCGACTTCGCAGAATTGCGCTCGAGTTCAGTCATTGCCCTGATGCAATCGACGTTTTCAGGAATCACGTCGGATTCCTGGTGAATCGCCTGGAACAGGTACAATTCGCTGTCCGAGACGCTGATTGACTTCTCCCAGACGCAGTTCTCCCACATATCACTGCGCGGGCGGTTCATATCGCGTGCCAGTTCCATAATCTCGGCAGTCGAGGACATTCCATCACCTATGAGCCTGACCCGTGTATTCTCAGCAAGAGCGTCGGTCACATCATCCGATGTGCACTCCTGCTTGAGGTTCACGTTCACGATGTGGAGGTGCATGAGCGTCGTCGGAACCTTGATTGCAACGGTGTCGATGTCGATGTGCTTGAGCACGGTCTTGACATCGGGTCCATGATGGGACGGCATCTTCAGTTCAGGAATGATTGCGTTGATCGGACCCGTCTTAACGTCTCCCGGGTCAGCAGATCGCCTGCACAGCGTCGCACGTACTTTCCCGACGCCAAACTCGGCGTCAAGCGTCGAGATGATTCTGGAAAGCCCTGTCGTGTTGCATGAGACGACTCGCGCATAGTCGCATCCGAGTGCCTCATCGTAATTCGAGCACGCATTGAACGAGATCCCTGCAAGTTCGTGGTCTTCTCCACCCTGCCAGATCGCCTTTATGTCGGCGGCGTCATACAGCGACTTGTTCTTAGCCCCGATATGGCTAGGGGTGCAGTCCACGACGACATCCCCTTCCTTAAGCATCTCCTCAACGGTTCCGCTGATCTCCATTCCAGCATCCTTGAAATCAGATTCCCTGCCAGCAAGTACGTAGAGCGGAAATCCTTTCTCAAGTGCCATTCGCGACTCAAAGTTCGGGCGCGTCTTTGCAACGCCCATAACCTCCATATCCGACTGAGATGCGACCGCATCTGCCACGCGTTTCCCAATCGTTCCATATCCATTGATCACAACTTTTACGGACATAATTACACCTCTACAATCGCTCTTTCACGGGTTATATCTATTTCGATTATTCTCCCGTGCACGGTCGTGGTATCGCCAAGGATACCGCGCAGTTCAAGTACATCGCCATTTACCCGGATGTGCACCACGTCCTCGGCAAGAACAGTTCCATCCGGTTTTGTTACCTTTAATTCACACATAATATCACCTAAGACATCTATCTGGTAAGAGTAAAGCCGTCCAGTGCTTTCGGTCGGTCAACCATCTTCGGTCGGTCAATGCTCCGCGGGACACTGATCGCTGCTGGCGGCTCAATCATGCGATACGCAGGGGGTAGTCTCGTAACAACCGGCAGCGGAGTTTGCTCGGGAGTTGCTACAGTTCCCGGTGCAAGGTGCTCATGTCTCCGGGATTCCACACCCCTCGCTTTGCCATGGAGATAATACTCTCTGAGTGTCTCCTCGACACCGTAAGCCGCGGCACGTTCCATCAGATCATTGTACGCACTGGAAACCCAGCCGATCTCGGAATGGTGGTGATACCCAACCTCGTAACCGAGTTTGGATATCTTCTCCGCGAGTTCTTTCAGAAGAGCCTCATCCATGGGTTTAACACTCCCCTTTCTCTTGAAAAGCATGATCATCACACATCACACATCGCACATCACATCCGTTCAAGAACTTGTAGCCCCTGTTTGGTGAACGTGATCTTTCGCATATCACAATCATGCTCGGTGCCGCGCATCTTGATGATCTGCACCGCACGGGTCATGCTGTCCTCACGCATGAAGTTGTGCATGAAGATAACACCGCTTGCCGCAAACTGCTCGGTTGAGTAGGTGTTTGGGTCAGTGAGTTCCGATAAGAGGATCGTGGTGCAGCCAAGTTCCTTTAAATTCCGCATGAACCGACTCATCTCTTTCTCCTCCTGCGAACGCTTCTCGCTTGTGAATCGTATCGCGGAGACTGAATCGATGACCAGCCTCTGAATGTCGTACTGTCTTACAAAGTTGCTGATCTCCTTGTACACGATGAACGGAGAAGGCGCCTCCGCCTCGGGCGCGGGCTGATTAGTGGAATCAAACGATGGTGTGATCACGCTATGCAACTCATCGCCATATCCGTACTCAAGTGTTGGTCCGAGGTCAAGAAAGAGCAGTTTTTTCAGTTTGATCAGCGTCGGTATGTTCAAGGCATAATTGGACATATCGCTGAGGATGTTATGCGGGCTCTCGGAAAGCGTCACATACAACCCGAGTTCACCGATGGTTGCGCCATACGCAAGAAACTGAATCCCGAATGTGGTCTTACCACTTCCAGGGGGACCACTCACCAGATATATACGCTTATCGACAAGTCCTCCCTGAACCAGTTCATCAAATCCTGCAATCCCAGTTTTGTGTCTTATCATGGTAATATCCCCTAAGTAAGTTCTATTGTAACCATGAGATATAAGCATGTTGGTGGTCGGGAACTACCAGGTTGTGCGGCACCAAATCGACGCATTCGGCACAGCTATTACAGACATCTCCGGGAACGTTTGAGTGAATTGTGCGAACCGGAACCAACAAATCAACGCTACCCAAAATTCCACGTACTTATTCAATATTGTGCGGATGTACGCATATAAAACCATGGGATTACACGGGATTGACACGGAAATCTTGTGAAAATGGCTACGCCGCTGCTTCGCAGACTGTGCAATCTTGTGGTTCCCACCCCACGGTATTGAGCATGTCCAATTCTGCCAAGAATTCGCAGAAAAAAAGTTAATGGGCTCGCTGCGATTCGAACGCAGGACCTCCGCCGTGTGAAGGCGACGTCATGACCGACTAGACCACGAGCCCATCAGTCACACATCACAAGATACCAATATAAACATTACGTGAACAAACCAGAATCAATGAAATGTGAACTGCGCGATAACATAATCACAGCAGAAGGCGACGCGGTCAGCGAATTATACGACCGCGGTTTCTACGGGCGTGTGAAGGACGGAAGACTGGAACTGGCACTGGTTGAAGGGGCATATCTGCTGTACCGGAAAAAAATCGAGGTACTCTTAAACGGAGAGTCTGTTGACTTCAAAACGTTTTTTGAGATTGCATCCAGACGCATTACGGATTTTGAACTCGGGTACATCGTATTCAAGGATCTGCGCGAGCGCGGTTACTACACAAAGATGAGTCCGATTGGGTTCCGGCTGTACCCGCGAGGCGGGCATCCCGGAAAGACGGCAGCTCATATATTCGTGTACCTGATCTCGGAACGTTCACACCTGCCGCTCCAGCGCATGATTCGGGAACTGAACCGTGCGGAAAATGCGAGAAAGCGGCTGATACTGGCGATAGTTGATGAAGAAAGCGACATAACGTTTTATGAGTTGAAAACAGCGGTTATGACTGGCGGGGACAGCAAACCGGATGAGATCGAGACGCCTGCGGAAGCGGGTTTGATCGGTGACCGGACGATCGTCTGGGATCCAAAGATGGCTGATTTTCTGCACAGCACGTATTTCTTTGGCAAGAAGCTGGATGAATTCCGCCTCCAACTCTCTCTTGTTGAGTCCGGCTATCTTCTCGCCCGGAAGTGGATCAAAATTGGGGATCTGGGGGTTGAGGCGTTCGATTGCTATGCAGCCGAGATCGATTTGGGGTATGTGCTGAAATATTCGGCGTACTCAGACCTCAGAGACTCCGGTCACGTTGTGAAGACCGGATTTAAGTTCGGAACCCATTTCCGCGTCTACAAGAAATTCAAGACCGATGCGCACTCCGAATATCTTGTGCACGCGGTCTCAACGGATCATGCATTCTCGCTTCCGGAGCTCTCGCGCGCAGTGCGCATCGCAAACAGCGTTCACAAGCGGATGATCTTTGGTTACCCTGATTGTGACGGGGACAGGGTGGGATACCTCGAGATTGCGTGGATCAGACTGTAATTCTGTGAACAATCAATCACGCCTACGTAATCACGCTTCCTTCGCTCGCGTCACCAACCATCCGCTGATATCGCGCAAGAACACCGCGCACCTTTGATTCAGGTGGTGTCCATGCCTTCTTCCGTGCGTCAAGTTCGTCAGAATCAACGAGCAGGTTCAGCACCCGGTTCGGGATATCGATCTCAATTGCATCCCCGTCATGCACAAGTGCAATCGCACCCCCGATCGCAGCCTCTGGCGACGCGTGCCCGATACAGGGTCCGCGTGTCCCACCCGAGAATCTCCCGTCTGTCACCAGTGCAACCGAGTCGATCAAGCCCATGCCTGCGATCGCTGATGTTGGCGAGAGCATCTCGCGCATACCAGGACCCCCTTTCGGACCCTCGTAGCGGACAACAACAACGTCGCCGGACACGATTTTGTGGTCCATAATTGCAGCCATCGCATCCTCCTCGCTCTCGAAGACCTTTGCGGGTCCCGTGTGCCCCATCATCGCGGAGTTGACCGCGGTCTGCTTGACAACAGAGCCATTCGGTGCGAGCGTTCCGTAGAGAATCGCAATTCCCCCCTCTGCGTGCAGCGGTTCGTCCATGGTTGCGATGATCTGCCGGTTCGTCTCAGGGTTCACAATCACGTGAGCCGACAGGTTCTCGCCGAGTGTTTGAGTTGTAACAGTGAGCGAATCGAGATTGATTCCGGAACTCTCTTGCAGCCGCTCTATTATCGCATAGATTCCTCCTGCCTTGTCGAAATCGATCATGAAGTGTTCGCCGCCCGGGCGCAGGTTGATCAGGTGCGGCGTAGTTCGGCTGAGTTCATCGAAGCGCGAGAGCGGAAGCGTGATATCAAAATCGTGTGCAATCGCGGGCAGATGGAGAACGGTGTTTGTGCTACCTCCGATCGCCATATCCACGCATACCGCATTGCCAAACGACTTCTCTGTCACGATCTGACGTGCTGTGATATTCTTCTCGATTAGTTCCACGATCTTTCTGCCGGAGTCCTTTGCGATGTGGATCTTCTTTGCGTCGATTGCGTGAGCGGTTGCGCAGCCCGGGAGACTCATGCCGAGCGCCTCGGTCATGCACGCCATCGTGTTTGCTGTGAAGAGTCCTGAGCAGGATCCCGCGCCCGGACACGCGACGCTCTCGAGGTTATAGATGTAATCGTCATCGTGTGACTCACCAACCGCCTCGAATACCGAGATCAGGTCCCGCTCTTGATCGCCTGTGAACCCGGGGAGCATCGGTCCGCCGGTCACTGCTATTGTGGGGATATCAAGGCGCCCTGCCGCCATTAAGTGTCCTGGCACAATCTTGTCACAGGACGGTATCAGAACCATGCCGTCAAACGCATGTGCATTCACCATGATCTCGATTGAGTCGGCGATCAGTTCCCGTGACGGCATCGGGTACCGCATGCCTGCATGGTTCATGGCGATACCATCACAGATACCGATCGTTGAAAATTCAAACGGCACGCCGCCAGCCATCCGTATTCCGGCTTTCACGGCTTCGCTTACCTTTTCGAGGTGGATGTGCCCGGGGATGATGTCATTCCACGAATTTACCACTGCGATGAACGGTTTATCCATCTCGTAGTCAGTTATTCCTGTTGCTCTGAGGAGTGCACGGTGGGGAGCCCGTGCAAGCCCTTTTTTGACGCGGTCGCTTCTCAGTTCCATGAATAATGGTTATCGCGGTGAGGCTACATAAATGGATGCGTGGGCGCGCTTTTATTGGCTTTTTTAGTACTTGCTCAATGTTGTTGGATGCACGCATATAAAACCACAAGATTAAGACGGAAATCTTGTGGTTCATACCATACGGTATTGAGCATGTGCGTTTTTCCTGGTTCTGCCGTTTTCTGTGGTCGCTATCGGTACCTTCACATGTGTGGGGCCGCGGGCACCGCTCTGCGTCTCTGCGCCTTTGCGTTAAATCAGAGAAACGCCAAGACGCCAAGACGCGAAGGCGCAAAGGATGAATAAGTCTCTTCTGACATCTTTTGAAAACCACAGAATCCATCAGAATCAGCGTTTTTCACACTCCTTCTCGACATTGCACAGGAGGGGGGTGCGAAATTAGGTTTTCCCGGATAAACCTAACTTTGTTAGGGCAGAGTACTTGTGTACCTAGCAATACATCATAGAATCGACCCACACGGTCGATAAACCAAAAAAGAAGGTGTACAAGATGAAACTACTGAAAGATGTTGAACCTGAAACCACAGTGCGTGTCAAGGAGATCACGGGTGGCGCGGATGTCAAAGAACACTTAGGGGAACTTGGCGTAACGGAAGGAGTCGAACTCGAGATAATAGCAACCGAACCCGTGCATGTGCACAGCGGACCGATATCGCTGGCAGTAGCGGATCAAGAGGTAATAATAGCTCGCGGATGGGCGGATAAGATATATATGGAACACAATGGAGAGATTAGTCCACTGCTGATGCTGGAGGGTGGCGATAAGGGCACCGTCAAATCGATTGAAGGCGGGAAGGACTTCGAAGGTTTTCTTTCCGAGTGCGGCATCACAAAAGGAAGTGAACTTGCGTTTCTGCGCCATGTTCCGGACCGCACACTGGTATTTTCAGTAGAGGGAACAGAGATTAAGATGGGTGAAGGTCAGGCATCGAAGGTGTTTGTGGTTAGAGATGGTAAATCCATCCAGATCAATTATCTGGAAGATGGTGAGAAGGCTACGATGGATAAGATCGTTGGCGGGACACACCTCACGGAGAAGTTCGATCAGATCGGGCTGAAAGAGAGGTCTGAGATCACACTCCTCAGAAAAGAGACGCCGGCACCGACACCGAAGAGAGGTTCGTACGTACTTGCAAAAGTAGGAGCGCAATCAGTCACAATCGGTCACGGTCTGGCTGAGAAGGTGCTGGTCGAGTAGATCAATTTGGATTTCAGCGGAAGCACGATCTCGCGCCCGGGTACATCGCGTTCTTGAGGTGGATGTACCCGGGAATTGCCCCGTTTAACTATTTTGCCACGACTATAAACGGATTATTCATACCATACGGCATTGAGCATGTACAGTATTCCTGTTGCTTTGAGTGATGCACGGTGGGGAGCCCGTATGTTCTGTTAAACACACCATATCGTTAAGTCGTAAGCGTCTGCGACCATCCTGCGAGTTTCACGAACGTTGCGACCGACCCGCGTAGATGCGTCCGCCCCCTATCAGCGGAGTCAGCACGTACAGCCCAAGCAGGATTACCAAAAGCCATGCAAACCAGTTGTACAGTCCGATGCAATGCGCCGCAATCGTGAGGACGAAGACAATTGTGAGCAGCATCAAAACAGGGGTTGATCTGACCTTTGGGTACGGGATATTGCTGACCATCAGAAGAGAGAGTACGGCAAAGACGCCGGTTGCCAGACGGGGCGAGTCTGTCAGATACAGTGTCATCACTGCGAATGCGCCGGCTGCTGTGATCGGAATTCCCCTGAACTCGGCGACGTCCAGTATGCTGAACCTGACCAACCTGAGCACCCCGCAGATCAGGTACGCAGCAGAGAATGCGCATGCGATTGTGTGGTGCTCGGCACTTACGATCGCATAATAGATGACCGCGGGGGCTACGCCAAAGGAGATCGCGTCCGCAAATGAGTCGAGGTGCTCTCCGAAGACGCCCGACTCGAAGCGTCTTGCAACAGCACCATCCACGCCGTCGGCAATCGCTGCAGCAAGGATTAAGATGATTGCTCCGCCAGTGTCACGGTTCAGAACAAGAAGGATTGCCGTGAACCCGAAGAGGATGTTTAAGATTGTGACAAGGTCTGGCAGTCGAAGCAACTCGACAACACCGGCTTCAGGATCGCTGCTGCTCATTTTCGGTCCCCGATCTTCTAACGGCGATCACGGTCTCGCCGGCACGCACGTGATCGCCCCGATGCACGACGGGCTCGAAATCGGGCGGGATTGTCACATCCACCCTCGAACCAAGCCGGATCATGCCGATGCGCCCACCTCGTTCTACAGAATCCCCTTCCCCGACGTAAGATACAATTCTACGCGTTATCGTTCCGGCGATCTGCGTTACCTTGCACCGGACGTCTTTGTTTGTGATGGTGATTTCGTTGCGCTCGTTTCTGAGAGAGTTTTTCGTGAAAGCCGGGATGTGACTCCCTTTTATATAGTTGATTGACTCGATTTCGCCCGAGATCGGCGCCCTGTTGACGTGCACGTTGTGAAAGTTCATGAATATCTGCACGCCATGGCGATCGATCGCCATTACCCTGCCATCCGCAGGCGCCAGCAGCACGGGGTCGTGGTCGTGCGTTATATCTGGATCGTAATCCGGTCTGCGTTGCGGATCACGGAAAAATCCGACAAAGAAGACCGTCAGCAAAATAAAAAAATAGGCAGGTATGCGGAACATGTCATCGATTGTGGCTGCAACCGATGTTACCAAAGCGCATGCACCGGCACTCAGAAGCCACCCGAGAGAACCTCTCGCAATTCGGATCGTCATGTCTCCTCTTCACCCCGCACATATACTCGCAGGATCGCAAATAAGCGATCGATCGCATCCAGCAGTTCGGGAAGTGTTAGCAGCACAGCATAAGCGATCACGAAGAGCGCAATTCCAGATCCGATCTTCGCGATCACGTGGTGCGCAATCTGAAAACTGTTCTCACCAAACCACTGGTAGCCATAAGCAACTACAACAAAGACGTTTCTTGCCAGATTCAGGATGTAGATCACCGGAACCGAGACTGCAAAGGCGATCGCGGTTCTTTTCACGGATGCGCGTACGCAGAAGATCAGTCCGAAGAATATCGCAATGCTCTCAATTGCGGTGCAGGCAAGGATGATTGTGATCTTATATCCGTTGATTCCGATCTGATCCCACCCGATTAGATCCGCAGGTATCTTGATCGACTGCAGGATATAAACGACCTGTTTTGCGACAACAGCAATCAGAAAGGTGTTGAGAACCTCAATTTCGGCAAATGGGTAGTAGAATGCACCTCCGAGTGCTGATGCGGTTGTCAGAGTCAGAAGAATCTTCTCCGCGTTCTCATAATGCCTGTAACTCCTGATCAGCGCATGACAAATAAGCAGGCAGAAGAGCGATACCACCAGCACCAGCACGACATTGGCATAATCCCCAATCTCGATGTAGTGCAGCGGTTGAACTGTCCAGTGGATCGCAAAGAAGAACCATCCCGCTGCCCCGATAAGGAAACGCTGACGCCGATACCGCCCCGGCAAAATGGATGATGCAATCAACAGTATCAATGCAACCCATAGTACCTGCGCAATCATAGCATCACCTGCATTATCATCTCTTCAATTAGATGGTGTTATTTGCTATATAATCTTTCATCCGGGAAATACACAATCAGATAAGAAAATCCGCAATCTGATCTGTTATCACCTTTCCACAGTAGACGCAGCGCAGCTCAACTCCCTCGCCACGGGATATCTCAAACCCAGCCATGACTGGCTCATCCGTGTTTGTGATGCAGTTCGGATTCATGCATCTGACCACGCCCTCGATATGCGGTGGAAGGATCACTTCGTGTTTTTCCTCAACCTTGTAATCACGTATGATGTTGATTGTCGCATCAGGCGAGATCAATGCGATCGTATCCACTTCTTCGGGATCCAATTCCCGGTTTTCGATCTTGACGATGTCTTTCTTCCGATCAGAGACGTTCATGACGACGCTCACAACCTCGTCCGACCGTCCCGTGATGCCAAGAATGCGCAGCACATTCAGTGCCTGCCCCGCGGTGATGTGATCGATCACGGTTCCGTTTTTGATCCGCCTAACCCGCAACTCCCTGCTCTGTACAGTCATGCCATCACCATCGAGAGAATCGCCATGCGCACAGGCACCCCGTAGAACGACTGCCTGAAATATACCGCGTGTCTGGTTGAATCCACATCCGGATCGATCTCATTCACCCTCGGAAGCGGGTGCATTATGATTAAATCGTCTTTTACTTCCTTTAAAGTGTCTTTTGTCACTTTGTAACTTCCCGCCACCGTCTGATATTCAGCGGGATCCGGGAACCGCTCCTTCTGAATTCTCGTGAGATACAGCACATCCACCACACCAATTGCATCGTCGATGTTGGTTGTTTCTATGATTTTCGTACCGCTTTTGGTCAAATCGTCCTTTATTGCATCTGGAATCTTCAACTGCTCCGGTGATACGAGATATATCTCAGAATTGTACAGCGACAGCGCATGTGCAAGTGAATGAACCGTCCGACCGTACTTAAGATCCCCGACAAGTGCAATCTTCACCCCATTAAGCTTACTCTCTTTTCTTATTGTATACAGATCGAGAAGTGTCTGCGTCGGATGCTGTCCCGCACCATCGCCAGCGTTTATGACCGGAACCGACGAGAATTCGGACGCCATCCGTGCCGCACCCTCCTTCGGATGCCGGAGCACGATCGCATCCGCGTATCCGCTAAGTACAGAGATTGTGTCTGCAAGGTTCTCGCCCTTCGCAATCGATGACACCTCAATCGAACCAAAATCGATGACATTGCCACCGAGCCGTTTCATCGCAGAATCAAATGAGAGCCGGGTTCTGGTGCTCGGCTCATAGAAGAGTGTTGCAAGTATCCTGCCAGAGAGGATATTCGATGATCCGCCACACGCAATCGATTCGAGTTCTGCGGCACGATCAAGAATGCCGTCTATTGTGCCGCGCGAAAAATCTTTTATGCTAATTACATGTTGCATCATATCAATCCATCTCGCTGCCCCGATGTATGCACAGTGTATCAATTGTATTAATGCATTAATGCATTAAAAATTCTTTTAACCATGCAAGCCAAAAACTGACGCCAACCACTGCATGATCGCCCTGACAACCAATGCCGACAACCAATACAACCATGGACATACATATAATAGCTGGAACCTGCGAGATACCAGTGATTGAGGAGTTCCTTCTCCGACTGAACAATATCGCATCCAGCCACGACATCACGGTTCAGGCAATCGACGCCGGAAAGACAGCAGGCGAAGAGCACATAATCGCAGCAGTGAAAAAAGCGGTCCGGGCAACTGCGCGCTCCTGCAACATCTCTGATGATCTCGGAATGGAGATTATGCTGTACGCATCCGGAAACCGCCAGATCAAGAGGGCACTCGCAATGGGTGTTAGAACCGGCAGAAACGATGTGGTGATAATCGCAGTCGGGGAGAATATCCCGGATGCGGCGAAAAGCGAGCTTGCGAGCCTCGTTGTGGCGGCAGATGTGATGAAGTACAGGCACGAAAAGCGGGATACGATCGTCTCCTTCTTCGGGATCACTGAAAGCGAGATTGCGACAGTGAGTGAGGCAAAGATTCCAAAACTCGTGCTCGAGCGAGTGGCACTCATGGGATTGTGGAAGTGATCCGGACACCGGAAGACGCTTACGTTAATATTGTGCGGATACCCGCGGGCTGCGCGGTCTGGAAATCCAGTGAGTTCCAAACAGCGCCCAATCGCAGTTTATGCTGGTCGCTGAGTATAGTTACCTCTTTTTTCGATTATCCCCGCCTTTAGAATGATCTCATCCCGCGCTTCAAAATCGACTATGATCCGGTCTTTGTATTTGATGCTGTGCACAATACCTTCACCAAACAACCACGATACAATTGACATCCCATATTCCGACATTGGCAATGAAACCGTGTCGCGTTTCCATTTTGGGAGTTGCCCATATATCTCCGTCGTAAGTTCCGCAAATCCCCAACCATTTTTTGCAGAGACCGCAACAGGATTTGGAGCAAGGTATCCTACATTTTCAAGTTGCTCTTTCAGTTCATTTTCTGTAATTCGGTCAATTTTGCTCAGCACAGTGATGATGGGAACTCCCTTTATCTGTTCCCACAATGTGTCATAAGAGGTGTCGAGTTTTTTCCGCATGATGGCAGGAGATTCACTGGCATCAACAACAAGCAGGATGACATCGGCAAGGAATATCTCGTTCAGTGTTGAACGAAATGCATCAATCATCCAGTGTGGCAGATCTTCGATAAAGCCGACCGTGTCAGTCAACAGTACACGGCGCCCACGGATATTCAGCGCGCGTGTTGTTGGCAGAAGTGTTGTGAAAAGCATATCCGCAACGTG
>JAYEFS010000203.1:0-13722 GCA_034658695.1 Methanobacteriota archaeon
ATACCTTTGCGTCTCCGCGCCTTTGCGTTAAACTATAAAATGATAACGCAAAGGCGCAAAGGCGCAGAGATTGAAAATCCACACCCTTCAGCATCGTTTGAAAACCACAGAATCCATCAGAATCAGAAAACCTCAATCTGTGTTCATCAGTGTTAATCTGTGGCTAAAAACCATATCGGCCACAGATTAACACGGATTCAAAGCAACATCTGCGTAAATTTATGAAATCTGCATCTACGATACTTATCACAAATCGCCGATTTTTTTAGATATTGCCTCGGTTACCACTTAATTTGAAGCGGATACTGGATATTCGCGTATGAAACCACGAGAGGCATTGTCTAAAAATCCAGTGATTTCCGTAATGGTCAGTTGGATGTGCAACAACGCGAAAGACGTGAAGACCGCGATTGACAACACTCTTCGCGTCTTTGCGCCCTTGCGTTAAATTAGAAAACAATAACGCGAAGACGCAAAGAACAAAAGTCTCCGGGTGCATTTCACTGGGATTTTCGATTGTGCCCCCCGAGATTATACAAGATTGACACAGAAATCTTGTAAAGATGGCTGCGCCGCTGCTTCGCAGACTGTGTAATCACGTGGTTCCTACCACAAGTTATTGGACACCTACAAACACGACGCCTTCCAGACTAAAGCGCGCCAACCAACTCTTGTGTCCGCTCGAACGGGGCGTCCATGATTACAGTCCCGACAAGAATCGCATCCGCTCCCGCGTTGATCACACGAACCGCATCTGCCGCGTTTCTTACCCCGCTCTCACCGATAATGATCCTGTCGTCCGCTATCATCGGAATCAGACGCTCTGTTGTCGATAGGTCTATTGTGAGCGTCGAAAGATCCCGGTTGTTGATGCCGATGATCCGTGTCTTCGTATCGAGCGCATCCACAAGCTCAGTTTCGTTATGCACCTCCACGAGTGGCTCCAGCCCACGCGCAAGAGACAGATCGACAAACCGAAACAGATCATCCCCGAGTATGCCGGCGATCAGTAATATAAGATCGCTTTTGGTTTCATATATCTGTTTATAATCGATTATGAAGTCTTTTCTTAATACCGGTATTGTAACCGATCTTCGAACCGCAGAGAGATTTTCCAGGCTCCCGTAGAAGAAATTCGGCTCTGTCAAAACAGAGATCGCCACTGCACCGGCCGCCTCCATCTCCCGCGCAATTCTTGCTGCGTCGTTGGGGGTTATGTCGCGCTTCGCAATTGTTGGTGAGCCGGGTTTCACCTCAGAAATAACAGGGATCTTGTTCTCTTGCTTGCGAGACTCTATCAGTTGAATTACGTCCCTGTGCTCGATTTTCTCGGGCACATCTGCAGTGCGGATGTCAGCGACTCTACGCCATGTCAACTCCAGTATCTCGTCGATTACTCTGTGCATGGTGAGAAATGGGGCGCTTTTGGGGGATAAAGGATTGCTGAAAGCCAGAGGCGGCACAACCGAAAATTCCAGTGAAATACACACGGAGACTTTTGTTCTTTGCGCCATCGCGTCTTTGCATCTTTGCGTTATTGTTTTCCAATTTAACGCAAGGGCGCAAGGGCGCAGAGACGCGAAGGGTGTTGTCAATCTCAGTCTTCACGTCTTTTGCGTTGTTGTACATCCAACTGACCATTACGAAAATCACTAGATTTCCAGACAGTGCCGCCAGAGGCTAACAAAGTCTTTCAGGCTCTCGGCCACGCCTCCGATCACCGCATCACAATCTCGCCCGGATGCGTGCTCTGCTCTGCTTCCATTATCACGCCGACATTGATGCTCGTGTTAATCCCGGTATGCACGTAATCACCCATCACAACACCGAGTTTCCTTCTACCGGTATCAACATACTCGCCCGCAAGAGCGACGCGGATGTTTCTACCATCGTGCCGCAGGTTCGCAATCTTCGTTCCCGCGCCAAGGTTGCAGTTGCGTCCGATGATGCTGTCCCCGACATAGCTGAGATGCCCGATCTTTGCGTTGTCCATTATGATGCTGTTTTTGACCTCAACCGCGTTTCCGATGTGAACATCGTTTCCTATGGACGTACTCGGTCGGATAAAGCAGTTCGGACCGATGTCACAGTTCTCCCCGATCGTAACCGGTCCTGTTATGTACGCGCCGTTTCTGATTATCGTGCCCGTCCCGACCACAACAGAACCATTCAATGTGGCGTAGGGTTCAATTTCGCCAGAAATCTCAGAATCTATCTCTGACAATAGAAATTCGTTTGCGTCCAGCAGATTCCACGGTCTTCCGATATCAATCCACGTATCCAGAACAGAGTAGCCGATATCCATATCGGAATCGTTGATTATCGCCTGAATTGCGTCCGTTATCTCATACTCACCGCGAACCGATCGCTCTGTCTTCTCGATTGCGTCGAAGATTGCATCCGAGAAGAGATAGATCCCTGCATTCACGAGATTCGAGACTGCTCGCTTGGGTTTCTCGATTATCTCGATCACCCGATCACCTAAGGTCCTCACAACGCCGTAGCCCAGAGGTTTTGCAATCTCAGTAACCGCGATTGCGATCTCCTCCTTCCGGCTGGCGAGCGTCTTGAGATCTGACGATCCCACGATTGCATCCCCGTTCAGGACGATGAAACGATCCTTCACAAGCTCACGAACCGTTTCGATCGCATGAGCGGTTCCAAGCTGCTCTTTCTGCTCAACATACTCGATACGAACGCCCAACCGACTTCCGTCTCCGAAGTAATCCCTGATCAGATCGCCCATGTACCCGACCACGCAGACGAACTCGCCTACCCCGGAATCTCTTGCAGAGACGATGATATTCTCAAGAACAGGTCTATTCGCAACCGGGAGCATCACCTTCGGGCACGCTTTCGTCAGCGGACGCATTCGCGTCCCTTCACCTGCTGCAAGGATCACCGCTTTCATTCCGCAATCACATCCATGTTAGCCTAATCCCGATTCCGCTATATGCTTTACTGCGTATGCCCTTGCTTGCAAGCTTGCCTGCGCCACCTGCACATCCGACACTGTTAAATATAACCGATACGATGATCACATCAGAATATCACTGGCGTTACCAGTGCAACAATTGGAGGCATATTATGAAACTACTAGTCAGCCCGATCAACACGGTCGAGGCAAGAGCTGCGCTTGACGGCGGTGCCGATATCATCGATGTGAAGAACCCGAAGGAAGGCTCTCTCGGCGCGAATTTTCCGTGGATGATCCGTGCAGTAATCGAGGAGATCGAATCAAAGAAACCGGTCAGCGCAACAATCGGCGATTTTAATTTCAAGCCGGGTACAGCATCACTTGCCGCGCTTGGCGCCGCAGTGTCCGGTGCCGATTACATCAAGATAGGGTTGTACGACATCCAGACCGTGGACCAGGCAGAAGAACTGCTGTCAAAGGTTGTAAAGTCTATAAAAGACTACGATCCCAAGAAAATGGCGGTGGTAGCAGCATATGCGGATTACACGCGCATAAATGCTATTTCTCCGATGTTACTCCCGGAAATTGGTGCAAAGGTCGGTTGTGACGTGGTAATGATCGATACCGGAGTCAAAGACGGACGATCAACATTCGAGTACATGAGCGAAGAGCAGTTGACAACGTTTGTGGATGATGCTCGTAAGCTTGATCTCACCACTGCACTTGCCGGAACACTCAAGTTTGAGGACCTGGACGCGTTGAACCGCATCGATCCGGACATAATCGGAATACGCGGGGTTGTCTGCGGTGGCGACCGGAGCGCCGAGATCAAGAAGGAACTGGTCGAGGAGTTTAAGGCGCAGATGAATCATTCGTAATCTGCAAGATCTGCTTTTGTGAATCGGAACGATCCGGATATCTCGATTGATTCAGGAAGTCCCCCAAACCTTGCCCTGAGAATCAGATCCCCGATCTCGCAATCGATGACTTTTGCGATTCCGAGTAACGACGTTGTCGGTCTCGGATTGACATCCACCACGTACAGTTCATCTCCTGCAACGATATCGAGCCCGACATATCCCCTGCATCCGAGTGCGCGCGCGGCTCTCGCGGCGGTGTCCATGACCTCATCCCGGAGTGGCGTGGAGTATGCCACAACTCCACCATTGTAAGCGATTTTCGAACCAATCTCAATATACTGCCTGTTCACAGTGAGCGGAAGCGTGCGCTCTCCAATTATCAGACTTGCACTCAGATGCTCTCCTGCAACGAACTCATTTATGATGAAATCATCGTCGGTCTGCACGTTCTCATGCACAATCGATATTCCGTCAGAAGCACAGCCCCATCTCGGTTTGATCACGTACGCTTCGGCGTCACCGGAATTATCAGCAATCTCGGGAACCGCAATTCCACTGGCTGACAGAATCTGTGAGCACGTGAGCTTGTCAGCACAGTCCCTAACTGACCTCTCAGGGCAGCCGAGATTGACAGTGTTAGCCTCAACAACTTTGGTCAGATCAGCGAGAATCTCATCAGGGGCGATCACGATTCCGGCGTCGCTCATGCGTGCAATTCTCTCGACCGATTCCCTGAAATCGCTGCCACTGCACTCGACTGCATCCCCTCTGATTCCGGCGATCGGGCTTCTTGCGGGATACTGCACATAATGCCCGCATGCGCTGAAGCTGTTCGCAAGAGACGAGAGCATGGCACATCCTTCGCCAAAGATCTCAGGGTCACCGGTTGCAACCGCGTACTCGGCGACCATGATCTTCATGGAAACACGCTCCGGGACATATCGATCTTACCGCCCTGTGTCATCTCTCAATATAATCATTGATCAGATCTATAAACTCATAAAAATCGCCGAGATGCTCTGATAGTATGCTAAAAGCGAGGGGGTCATCGAGTTTTCCATATCTGCGAACCACGATGTTTCTAAACCCCTTCATAGCGGCTAATTTCTCTCTCATCCCGCCGGGTAATATCTTACTGCGGATCATGTTGTCCACGATTCCCTCATCGTTTCCCGGAATTCCAAGATCACAATCTGCGTTCAGAACCGCGCAGATATCAAAGACAGTTTCTATACAAAATTCAAGTCTTTTATAGATTCCGTCCTTGACTATCCCCAACGCTATAAAATCTTCGACATCTCCTGGCAGATACTCTTCGATCGCCTGCAAACTATCTTCAATCTCTTTTATCTTCGTTCTTATGAGACTCGTCCTCATACGATGCGCCTCTCCCCAATATAATCGTAGTATCGGTGTTTGAACCCATCAAACTCCTTTATCGTCTGCCACGCTACATCGTACAGAAAGTTTCGATCTCTGCAGCAGACCACATTCCCTTTCAGAACTTCTATTCTTACGTACAGGGGAAGCTGTTGAAAGATCTGAATGTCATAAACATCATCAAAAAGATTGGAGATCACTTTAAATCTGTATTGGGACGGTTCATTGCCGTCTTTGCAATCATAATAGATTGCCAGATCGACATCTGAGCCCCCCCGCATCGTACCATCCACAGACGAACCATACTGGATTACAAATTTGACTTTCCTGGATTCGTCCAATGACTCGATCCTTTCGACTGCTTTACTCAATTTTTCGTCGAGTAAGTCTGCGTCCATGATCTCCCTATCGTCGGTTATATGATGCCGGTTCCATAAGTGGATGCCAACTTCCGTGTCTCGATCTTTCCGCACTCAGAACACTTAAGCTTCGAATCATTCAGTTTCATCGGGGCTCTACAACTTGAACAGAATGCCTTCATCACACCCATGTCCAATTCGGACGTGTCGAGGCGCATGTTCTTGATGTCGATTACCTTCGCCTTGATGATGTCGAACAATCCGAACTCGTTCGTGATATCCTTGACGTACGCCTTCTTGATGTTGGAGACATGGACGACCGCGGGCGCAGCATTCGAGATCTCCCGGTCGGCGACACCTTTTGCGCCAGCAATCGCAACCATCGCGAGTGATTCGCGCAGTCCGGTCACCTGTCCGATGATCACATCCCCCCTTCTGAGAAACGGGGGGACGTCCGTTCTTGGAAACACAGAGACCGACCTGTGTGCCTGGTCGAATCTGGTCGTTCCGGTGGTGGCTGCGTAGATACCGCCCATCTTTTCATAGGTCGATTCGCCAGCACGAAACTCCTCGGTCGTCCCTATGAAATCGCCTGGGATCACGAACGCACCAGAACGTTCTGATGCGACGGTGCTGCTGCTTTGTTCAGATATATGTCCACTAGTATCATTTGACATGTCGTTCCCGTTACCCTCGTTACTCGCATTACTATTACGCACATTAGTTGCATTACTCTCGATAGTTCCGTGTGTCTTCCGCAAAACGGTTCGTTTCTTCAATTTGATATGAATCCCTCACGTTATTTGTTATTGTTATCATCACTGTTAATATGTCCGAGCCATCAGCACCGCTGTGCCCTCTCTTCCGCAGATCGGACACCGTCCTTGTTCTTGCCCCGGTCCAGGTCCTGCGGATGTCGATTGCTGTGAGCCGGCTGGAATTCCGAGTATGTGAATGCCAGTTATATCCTCCATCTCGAGTCCACAGTTGCGATCGAGACACCATGGGATGCGCGCAATCCCGCGCATACTCTTCTCTTTCACCTCATCCAGTGTCTCGCAATCAAATATTCTTGAATTGAGTTCCTGCGATGCAGCACGATACATATCAGCAAGCATTGTATCCATGCAATCTGCAACCTCGCTTGCAACCTCTCCGATCGGAATTGCTCGCTTCTCTGATGTGTCTCTGCGAACCAGCATGGCAGAGTTCTGTTTAAGGTCTCTCGGACCAATCTCGATTCTTATCGGAACGCCTCGCAGTTCCCATCTGTAGTATTTGGCGCCGGGTCGCTCGTCACTATCATCAATTCTCGAACGTATTCCGTGCGCGTCCACAAGCGCATCACGAAGAGACCTGCAAGACTCGAGCACCTGTTCATTCACATCGGGCTCGCCAAAGAGAACCGGAATTATCACCACCTGGACCGGTGCGACCTCCGGCGGCAGCACAAGCCCGCGATCATCGCCATGTACGCTGATTGTGGCAGCAACTGATCGCTCCGAGATCCCGTAGCAGGTCTGGTGCGCGTAGACCTGCTCGCCGTTTATATCCTCATAAGTGATCTCGAACGTCTTTGCGAAGTTGTCTGCGAGGTGGTGTGCTGTTCCGATCTGCAGAACCCTGCCATCAGGCATCAGACAATCGACCGCGAGCGTGTAATCCGCGCCAGGGAACTTATCCCAGTCAGGACGCTTCGAAACGATGGTCGGAACTGCAAGCCGCCTGTAAAACTCCTGATAAATCTCAATTGCCCGGTCCACATGCTGTGCAGCATCATCCCAGTCGGTGTGCACGGTATGCGCCTCCTTAAACGACGTGATTTCGCGCAGGCGGATGAGCGGGCGGGTATGTTTGGTCTCGTATCTGAAGGTGTTCACGACCTGATACAGCTTCATGGGCAGGTCTGCATGCGAGCGAACCCAGAGTTTGTACATTGGGTATATTGCGGTCTCGCTTGTTGGTCTGAGCGCGAGTTTCATCTCCAGTGGAGTGGTACCGCCATGCGTGACCCAATAAACCTCGTCCTCAAACCCCTTTATGTGCTCCGCTTCCTTCATAAACTCATTTTCAGGGATTAAAAGCGGAAACAAAACCTCTTCATGACCATCTCTGTTAAGAAGTTCCCGGATGATCGAATAGATATTGTTGCGCAGCCCAAAACCGAAAGGGGGCCACACATAGAGACCTTTTACCGGATATCTAACATCCATGATCCCTGCAGCAGCAAGAAGTTCGTGATACCACTCACTGAACTCAGCCTTCGGCGGAAGTTGTGGCTGCTGCACATTCTTCTTCATGAACTGAGATTGAATGGTATGGACATAAACCTTGTGGGGTGCGGAACAGGATGCGGGGTGAGCTAACAGTTATGTGCCACCAGACACATATCTATGCTGTGAGCGAGGTTCGATGACACCGATTGCAAAAGAGAAGTATCCATGGATGATCGTGGTTCTTTTGACGGCATCCGGCTTCATTTTGAGGATGTATGATCTCGGTTCCCAGTCATTCTGGATCGACGAGGCGATCAGTTCGATTGCGGCAACCGCGATTCTGGATACGGGCACAGCGGTCTTCCGCTCAGGCGTGGCGTACACGCGCGGGATACTCAACACCGCACTGATCGCACTCTCTTTTACGATATTTGGCGTAACAGAGTCAGCCGCACGCATCCCAAGCGTGATCTTCGGAACGCTGACGATACCGCTGGTGTATCTCATCGGATCCAGGTGGGGAAACAGCCGGATCGGAATCATTGCAGCAGTCATGGTCGCATTCTCGGTCTGGGAGATTGCGTGGTCGAGGCAGGCGAGGATGTATCAGCAACTACAGTTCTTCTATATCCTGTCATTATACCTGTTTTACGAGTTTACCCGAAATAAAAGCATAAAATCTCTTGCATTGCTGACTTTATCGGTCGAAGGCGCAATATTGAGTCATGTATTCGCTTATGCGTTGATACCGGTCTTTGTGCTATACCTTGCAATCTCCACACTCCAGGAGCGGGAGTGGAGTCTTGGATCACTGAGCGGTGTGAATATTAAAGCCGCGGCCCTCTTTGTGCTCGTGTGTGCAGTTATCTCCGGATTTGCGTACCAGAAGGGGATCATATCTATGGTGCTCCAGACGGAGATTGATTATTATGACACATATATTTATTTTCTGAAGGAGGATCTGGGGGTCTTCCTGTTTGTTGCGGTTCCTGGTGGAACCGTGCTTATGAACAGGGACTGGAGGAAGGGGTTGCTTCTGATAGCCGCACTCATAATCCCGCTCTATTTCATATTCTATCACGTACTCCTCCTTGGAACCAGATATCTCTACTTTGTGATACCGATACTCTTCATTCTCATCGGATATTTCCTTGATTTTGTAATCGAATACTCAAGAAGCGTCCTCAGAAGCGCGGACCGCCCGACCAGAAGGGATGCCCGCGTTTCAGAGGGGGCGATCGTAAACGTGATTGCTGCATTCATGCTTCTCTCTGCGATGTTTATCTCGCCAGCATTCACCGTCGTGCCGAAGGAACGATACGACCTTGGTTCCAACGCACCCCAGCCAGATTTCAGGACTTCATACCGCTATGTTGCAGCTAATATGCGACCCGATGACGCAATCGTGTCAGCATGGACTCCGCCGACCCAGTTTTATCTTGGAAAAAGCGATTACTGGCTGGCGTTCAATATGGTGGGAACAGGGATGGAGAACTCGCTTGTCAGAGGAACTATAAGGGAGCGATACACCAACGCCACCGCGATAACCGATGTTGAGACGTTCAAGGAAGTGGTGGGTGCGCATGACCGGGGCTGGGTCATCGTGGATGCAACGGGGTGGTACAAGCTGAGACCCAGCATAAAAAAGTACATAACAGGCAACCTGACCCGCTATGTGGCGGCGAACAACAACGATGTCGTCGAGGTCTACGGGTGGCAATGACTGAAGTTTGGGAAGCCAGATGCAAAAGGTTTAAATGATATCGACAGCTAATCCATCTCTTGTCCTACTAACGATTGTCCGGATAGTGTAGAGGCCTAGCATGGAGCCCTGTCGACTAACACAGGCAGAAAGGCTCCGCCCCGGGTTCGAATCCCGGTCCGGGCGTTTCCGCATCCTTGCTTCTTTTCAGTGAACCGAAAAGTGAGACTGAGTCCTTGTTTACGGGTTGTATCAGTTGGGGGCACAATCGAAAATCCCAGTGAAATACACTCGGAGACTTTTGTTCTTTGCGCCATCGCGCCTTTCTCGTTATTGCGTTCCAATTTAACGAGAAAGGCGAGAGAGGCGCGAAGAGTGGTGTCAATCTTGGTCTTCACGTCTTTCGCATTGTTGTGTATCTAACTGACCATTACGGAAATCACCGGATTTCCAGACAGTACCCTAATTCTACTTTGTCAGATTAACCACCCATTCAGGCGCTTGACGTTGGTTTTGTTTTCCGAACGGTTTGAGGTCATGCCACCGCCCGCTGTTGATTTGTCTGTAATGAGACAAAGTAGGACTAATCAGGTACTTACAGCAGTATCATGCAACCCCACAACTACCACCCCTGCACAAGCTCCCGCGACCATGCGCCATCACAGATAATCATCTCGTCCTGCATCCATTGCGGTAGATACTGGCGCACGCCAAGCCCTCCGCCACGCGAAAACCTCGAATCACAGAGCACCAAAACCCCGGTCTCGTCTGCCGATCTGTGCACCCTCCCGAGCGCCTGAATCGCCTTGTTCACCGCCGGAAGCGTGTATGCGATGAACAGCCCCCGATCTCTCCCGTATTTTCTCTGATAATATGAATTAACGAGCTTTTGTACCTCTGAAAATGCTGCCAGTGGAAATCCTACGACGATTGCACCTTTCAGGGCGTCACCATAGTAATCGATCCCTTCGCTCATCTTTCCACCGCATACTGCAAGCAGTACTCCCTTCTTGTCACTGTTTCCGGATTCAAAGAAACGTTTCAGTATGTCCGGGACATCCCGCGCATCTTTTGGCTCCGTGTACAGTATCTTTCCGGATTCTTGTGCCGCTCTTCTGCAATGGTCAAAATACTGATCCATCATGGAGTACGATGTGAAATAGATGGCAACGTTTCCCAAAACCCCTTCTATCAGCGCGGATATGTGCAGTTCAAGCTCTCTCTGGTTGCTTGGGTCGTTTCGGTACGATGACTGGGTGGTTGCGTCCTTTGCTCCGAGAACCAGCCGTTTCTCTTTTGGAAACTGATTTGGGATGCTCAGAATCTCCACCCGTCCGTTCGTTCCGAAATAGTAGAGTTCGTAGGCGGCTGCGGGCGAAAGGGTTCCTGATATCAGGATGGTTGCGTGAACCGTGTCAGCGATGCCTGCTATGACCGGGCTCGGGTCGAGACTGCGGATCGCGAGCGTCAGCCACTGGTCATCGCTCATCGATTTCACGGGAAGATACGAGGAGTCTCGTCTTGCAAGATGTAACATAAACAGGAATTCGGCAACGCGCTCAAGAAAAACCTCTGCTGACTCAGAAGACTTCTGTTTATGCTTTTTGATATTCTGTGCAAGTTTCAAGAGGTCAGAAATACTCTGAGAATCATCCCGCGCCAGCCCGCCGCCTGCGAAGACAAAATCCGCAAACATCCCGGGATCAAACCAGTCCTCGCCCTGCTTCCTGCCCTGCCAGCGATCCCGCGTCTTCTCCATGTACGTCGAAATCCGCGATAGAATGTCCCCCGCAGACCGCGCCACGATCCGGTTCTTCTCACCTGTGACCTGATTCACTTCGGAGATCGCCTTCTCCACGACGTGCAGCGTGATTGTGTCGCTGTTGATGCTTCGCACTGTGTCTCCGAGATTGTGCGCCTCGTCCACGAGCAGAATCGTGTTCTCCGGATTGATTTCGAGCCAGTCAAAGAGGGCGTCTCGCATCGCGTCATCAAAGACGTGATTATAGTTCAGGATGACAACATCTGCCTTCTTCGCGCTGATCGCCATCACCTCATAAGGGCATGTGCGTGTGCAACGCTTCCGCAGTTCTTCCGGGTACAGAATCTCCTGCAGGATGGCTTTGCTGTCCGTTATCGCCTGTTTCGATGGTCTGAAATTCTTTGACCCCTCGTTTGTGTACGCTTCCTTTGAATGAAGATAATACGGGCAGAATGTGCGATATCCCGGACTTTCGTCCGCAATCTCTGTTGTGATCTCCGGATCAGTCTCCGGATCATAGACATTGTACTCCTGCGCGCTCCGGTTGTTCCGCCTCATAGTCTCGTCCAGCTTCGCCTCGAGAACGTCCATCGTAAAGACCTTCATGAGATCGCACCCTGCGTAGACATTATCAAATTCGCCGGATAGCTTGCACATCTTGTGCTTCCCGACGAGGTATGCGACACTTGGCGAGTGCCCGGTCTCTCTTTTGATCTTTTTGATCTCGTCAAGATAGACGCCGATCTGGCTCACGGTCCTGAGTGCGACAACGATCTTGTTTCCGCCGCGGTTTGCAAGCAGCGGTGCGATGACGCTCGTCTTCCCACTCCCGGTTGGCGCGTCGATCGCAAGGACGCGGTGTTCGCCAACGCATGCGACCTCTTGCACCCGATCCAGCATCTCCTCCTGATGCGGGCGGAATGATTTGTACGGGAACCAGCCTCTGTAGTCCCTATAGCCTCTGTGGTTGTCGTTTGGGGGCATCTCCTCAATTGTCGCCTGCACCTGTGTAATTAACAGGGACACCAGTCATATAGTTAATCCTCGCACTGGCGGGCAAAGCATTTATGTATAGCCGGAGCGTTCTTTGATGCACATCAATACCCAGTAGCGGGGTAGGGTAGCCAGGACATCCCGACGGGCTCATAACCCGTAGATCGATGGTTCAAATCCATCCCCCGCTATCAATGTGTGCCACTAATCTCCGACTGCGTGATTTTGTAATCATGGACAATGACTGGATCTTTGCGGTATCCGGTTATGACCAGACTGGCGGTGTTCAGGCGGTCCTCAGATACATACCCGATCAAGACGGTGACCGCGAGTTGGACGGGGTCAGGTATCGTAAAATCGATTTTGATGATTCAAGTGGATTTCTGGAGAAGAATCGCCCTTCATGGAAGTTCCGGGTTCCCGAAGATGCAATCTCAAGGATTTTTCGAACAGAGGAGCGCGTACCAGCCCTTGCAAAGGAGGATCAAAGGGTCGCAGTGATCGTTGATCTGTTGAATAATGCAGGCATCCCGCTGGACAAGATGGGTGTTACGGGCTCGATGCTGCCCGGGTTGCAGATTGCGGGTTCGGATATCGATTTTGTGGTGTATGGGAAATACTGGTTCCTTGCAAGAGACGCGATCATGCAGGAGATTGCGAAGAATAAGGACTCGGACGGCTCTGACCGTTTATGCATAACAGAGATCAGCGAGGAGATTTGGCACCGGATATATGCGAAGAGGGTTCCGGAAATCTCGTTTGAAGAGTTCTTAGTTCACGAACTGCGGAAAGGAAATCGCGGCATGATCGGGGGCACGTATTTTGACCTGCTCTTCGTTCGCGACCATGACCAGCTTCCCGTGCAACAGGAACGTGGCGCAGACCTGCACAGGTGTACCATCACCGCGCCAGTCGTGAACGCCGATCTCGCTTTTGACAATCCCGCGGTATACGAGATCGACCACCCAGTCATATCAGAGATTCTCTGTTACACACACACTTATGCGGGGCAGGCGCTTGCCGGCGAGACGGTCGAGGCGAGGGGCATGATGGAGGAACTCATAGATCACCGGAGGCGCCTCGTTGTCGGGACGTCGCGTGAGCCGGTCGGTGAATGGATGCGTTCGCTCAGTCTGCTGAGTGGATTGTGAACTCTTGCGACTTCGCGTAGGGAATTTCGGCGAGCGAGACCGACCGTTTTTATTCTGGCTGGTCAGACCACATGATCATGGCTATTATGTCATTTGCCGCAAGCAGGTCACAACCCGGTCTGGTGGTGCCGACGCATTCCAGAGTGTGATTGTGCTTAGGATCTCCGAAGCCGTATATAACCGCGGGGCTAAACAGGTTGGTGTTCTGTCTGAGCGGCGCGTGGTTTGCGTCTGGGGTGATGAAAACTCTCCATAGTCGGGTGAGTTCCACATCCCAAAACCTTGCCATTTTTGTTCCTTTTTGTCACCCCGTCCTCAATGGACAATAGATAAGTGGCGCGCTGAATACGGCGCGTTTCACAAATATCGATAGGTGATCACC
>JAYEFS010000204.1:0-3375 GCA_034658695.1 Methanobacteriota archaeon
ACGCGCCGTATTCAGCGCGCCACTTATCTATTGTCCATTGAGGACGGGGTGACAAAAAGGAACAAAAATGGCAAGGTTTTGGGATGTGGAACTCACCCGAATATGGAGAGTTTTCATCACCCCAGTACTCGCTTGAGCATCCATGCATTCAACCAGAGAGTTGGGATACACCGGCGATCTGGTAATAACTCTTGGCGTGGTGCTCTTTGCCTTCATAACCATACTGACATGGTCGTTCTATGGCAAGCAGTGCCTCTCATACTTTGTGGAAAAGGTGTCAGAAGATGTTAGGTTCTACAGGTTTCCCTTGTTGTGTATTATTCCGTATTTCTGGTGGGAATCGTCGTGGGCGCGGGTGTGGTGGACCTTCCGAATGCGTATGCCTGCCTTGAGGCTATCTGGCTGTTTGCGGATATCAACAATGCCCTGATGGCGATTTCCAACCTGATAGGGTTGCTTTTGCTGAATCGGATCGTGGTGGGGATGGTTAAGGAGTATTTTGTGGCGTGAGTGGGTGAAACCGATTTGGAATGGGTATATGGGGGGATCGGGTTTAAGTATCAGTGTGATGCTACTAAACGCATGGGACGATCTGCTTTGCATGACGGGATTAATGCATCGTTGCTGATTTGTACCGGTGAACTTGCCGGAGCAGACGGTAGGATAACTGTGGAATCGCTATGTGCAGGCTCTGGACTTAGGTTCGGGGTTTGTTGACTTTGGTGATAGTACGCTGAAGAGAAATAATAACATCCAATTGATATACCAGAGTGAGTTGAGTACTAATGAACAAAGAGAAGTTCGTTTTGGACCCTGTAACTGAGGCGATGCACAAGAGAGCAAAGAAGCTTGGAATCAGGACTGTCTGGGAGAGATATAAGGAGAACCATGCCCGCTCAAAGGATGCACCATTTCAGGCGACATGTATGACCTGTCAGCAGGGACCGTGTGTCGATGTGAAGCGAACCGGCGTCTGTGGAATGAACAGAGATGTCATCATCGCAAAGAATCTCGTCTCGGAGACAACGATCGGCGCATCGGCGCACGTAGGACATGCACGGAGGATCGCAAATATCTTAAAGGGCGTAGGAGATGGATCAGTAAGCGGATATCCGATCATTGATCATGAGAAGCTTGATAACGTGTATGAAGGTCTTGGATTGGATGGAGCCAAGACTGATCGTGAGAAAGCTGCCCGGGTTGCAGATGCAATCATGGATGACCTGTCGAAGCTGGATAGTGTCCCGAAGATGCTGCTCTTTAAAGCATCGGAGGAACGTAGGAAGCTCTGGGAGGAGAAAAGGATACTCATCGATGGTGGATGCCCTGAGATCATGGAAGCACAGAACAGGATTGCGATGGGTATGGATCATGATATGGAAAACTTGCTTCTTGGGGCATGTCGATTGGGGCTTGTGGACGCATACTGTGGGATGTATCCTGCGACAACGGTTCAGGATATTCTCCTCGGCGTTCCGAAGGTTGGGCAGGTAAAGACGAACCTTACCGTAATAGAGTCTGATAAGATCAATGTGGTGATTCACGGACATATCCCATTCTTGCCAGACGTGGTTATACGAGCTGCTGAGGAGTATAATGACGATCCAAATCATGAGCCAAAGGTCAATGTTGTTGGGATGTGTTGCACTGGCATGGAAGTTCTGATGCGAAGAGGCATTAACTTCGGAGGGGATATACTCCAGCAGGAGCTTGCGATAGCAACAGGCGCAATTGAGCTGGTAGTTGTGGAGGTCCAGTGTACGCAGCCTGCAATCGTTGATGCAGCCGAACACTTCCATACAGAGATCGTCACAACAGATCCGATGGCAAAGATAGAAGGGACGACATATATCGAGTTTGAGCCCGATCGAGCTGAAGAAATCGGCAGGGAACTCATAAAGATGGCAGTTGATAACTATGCCAGGAGGGATCATGCAAAGGTTTTCATTCCCGATTATGCGCCGCATGAGATGATGTGTGGTTTTTCCACCGAGCAGCTCATCGAAGCTCTGGACAAAGTGAAGCCCGGAGACCCGATAGGCGCTCTTGTTGATAACATAAAGAACGGAAATATACGCGGAGTTGCGGCAGTGATCGGATGTGTCACCCCCCGGGACGATTATGGCTACAGGACCGTGGAACTGATCAGGGAACTGATCAAGAACAATGTCCTGGTGGTTCTTACGGGTTGCGTTGCAACGATAGCATCTTACTGGGACCTCTTGAAGCCTGATCCCACGTATCCGGGTGTTGGTGAGAGCCTGGCGGCAGTTATGGGTGCGATAGCGAAGGCGAACGGACTTGAGGCAGTTCCTCCATGCCTCTTCATGGGTTCGTGCGTCGATAACTCGAGAATAGAGGAGGTGCTGAATGCAGTTGCAGGTTATCTTGGCGTACGAATCGATCAGCTTCCGATAGCCGGCTCTGCACCGGAATATATTGCAGAGAAGGCAATTCCCATCGGGTTCTGGACGGTATCACTGGGAATCTTTACACATATTGGAGATCAGCCGAATGTTGCAGCGAGCAAGCGTGTGGTCAAATGGCTGACCGACGATGTCGAGAAAATATTCGGCGGAAAGTTCTATGTCGAAGCGGATCCATATAAATCGGCTGAGAAGATAATCGGGGTAATTGAAGATAAACGCAAAGCTCTGGGGATCTCATAGTTACAAAAAATCGGGGATACGAAAACCAAGCCCAACGGGTGCCCTACAATTCATTGCGGGGGCGTGGTTGGGGCAATCATCGCCAAACCAGGGTGGCATCGTGTTTGTGCATCGAAAGGTCTGGGCGTTGTGCCAGGGGACTGACAGCCAGCAGACACGCGGGGAACCCAAAGCGATATTCCTTCTGTGACCTACACACATCGGCTTGAGCCTCCCTGGAAAAGTATATACTTCGGAATCGACAGGATATGACTAACATACATGCGAGGGGTATTGTAGGTGTCAGAAGAGGTCAGATTCTACCGGTCTTCCCTTGTTGTGTATTATTCCGTATTTCTGGAGGGAATCGTCGTAGGCGCGGGTGTGGTGGACCTTCCGAATGCAGATGCAGGTCTTGAGGCTATCTGGCTGTTTGCAGATATCAACAATGCCCTGATGACAATTCCCAACCTGATATGGTTGTTTTTGCTGAACCGGATCGTGGGGGGAGGGTTAAGGAAGCGTAATTAAATTAAGGTATCAAGTCATGCAATGCGCGGACTGATCGTGTAGTTCCACTCTCCATGAAATTTATCTTTTGTAATATTGACCAGTTCCATCTCTTCATCTGGCACCTTGATCCCTATGGGATATTGGTTTGTATCAAGTTTACATTGCACACAAAGTCCTTTTCTAGTAGTGGTGGCAGCAATGAGGTTCACGATGA
>JAYEFS010000205.1:0-3363 GCA_034658695.1 Methanobacteriota archaeon
CGCGCCGTATTCAGCGCGCCACTTATCTATTGTCCATTGAGGACGGGGTGACAAAAAGGAACAAAAATGGCAAGGTTTTGGGATGTGGAACTCACCCGAATATGGAGAGTTTTCATCACCCCAGTTTCAATCTAACTCCTGAGGATCTCTATCGTATCGGAGAAGAGATACACAGAGAAAAATACAGGTTCAAGATCAGGGAAGGGTTTTCTCTGGAGAACTCCCGCTTACCCGGGCGAATTTTTCTAATTCTGACGGTTTCTGTGGTCGATGGCAGTAGCCCTCACGTGTGTAGTAATCGCGGGTGCCAACATCATACCTTTGCGTCTCCGCGACTTTGCGCCTTTGCGTTAAACTATAAAATGATAACGCAAAGGCGCAAAGATTGAAAATCCACACGCTTCAGCATCTTTTGAAAGCCACAGAATCAATCAGAATCAGGAACGTGTCATACCTGCGTGACACCTTTTGGGCGGTAATTTACGTTTCACCGAAAATCGAGGTATATCTTTCAGAAAGACTGAAGATCAAGTTTCACCATACTTTTTGAAGAGGATACTAAGTTTTGTCGTCTCCGTCTTAAAGAACCGGTTTCTGGTAGTGATCTACTTAACAATAGATACTAAATAGTTGAACTACGTATACGGACGTGGTGAACGTCGTATCCCTCCCAAGAACCTCAAATAATGTTGTATTCCAAAATCCGGACTGCGAGTACCACCAGTTAATAGATGGTACGCGGCATCCACTAAAACAAGGATATGCCCCGGAGAACCTCACACCAGCCCATAAAACCTCTTGTAATTCGCTATCGCAACTCTCCCCTGTTCAGGATACCGCTGCAGCAGAAAGTCCACAAATTCACCAACGGACACGCAATCCTTTACGAAATCGAGAAGTCTCGTAATCTTCCTCTGCGATCTGCCATTCTCAGCCGGAATCTCAAACGATACGCAGAAATCGCGCACTGAGAAACATCTTCTCCGCAGAATCGGCGAGATCGAGCCGATCAGAACTCCGTCTTCGAGTTCAACGTATGCAGGAACGCCTTTCTTATCTATCCGCCGGGAATCGGTCAATCCATCAAAATCGCTGTACGAATGAAGCTCGAGATAGATCGTGGGTCTTATCTCCTCGATTGTCGCGATCAGATCCCTGCCATAGCCCGTGTAATACCGCTCATCGAGCGTGCTGACATAAGCCAGATCAGTCAGTTTCGGTATGACTACAAGCGTCCCTGCGCCGGGAGCGTCCAGTGATTCGAGCACTCCTGACGTGTGCATCCATTCGTCACCGTGCAACCCTCCTACAAACAACCTCTTCGGGTCACCGCTGCCGAGTGTGATTCTCCGCATCATACATCCTCTTTACAGCGTTCGCATAGATATGTGCCTGCCTCGTCGGTTCAGGGAGTTTGTAGCCGCGCAGGCACTGCTGCACGATCTCAATTGCGGTGTTAACCGAGACCCGGTGTCCCGGTGCCACGATTATCGGGTTGCAGCCCTTTCTTGATTTAAGCACCCATCCGACCGCCCTATCTGCGTATACGAGCGGACAAGAGTCCCCAACATTTGCTGGCGCCGGATGTCGGTATGTGCCGCAGAGAATGCTCTTTGTAACGCCGATTGTGGGAATATCGAGTAGAACGCCGATATGGGTCGCAAGTCCCGCGAATCTAGGATGATTGATCCCGCACCGATCAAACATCAGGATATCGGGTCGTTCATCCGGGGGCAGCCTTCTATATGCTGAGATAATTGTTTTTCCTTCCCTAAATGCGAGAAACGTCGGAATGTACGGGAAACCTTCGGTTTCAATTGCATGAGTGCGTTCTTTCACTTCCAGTGTCCTGTAATCAAGCGTAATGATCGCGGATATGATCTTGTCGCAAACGAACGCCTGACTGACGCCCGCTATCGTTTGTATCCCATTTAGCTCACCAAACCGATCCTTTACGCACGCGTGCGATGCAATGATCCGCTGCACATCGAGCATCGCAGGAATATCAGAGCGGTTCAGGACTGCCTTGGCTACCATACCCCCCAACTCCAGCAGCCGCCTTTCCCTGCACGACTGCATCCGTATCCGTCTGCCACAGAATCGATCTCAGCAGATCGCGTCACCGGTTTGGCAATGGGAATCATGGTTGCACATATCGCATTCATCACATCATCACATCGCGCCGCATCATCGTATCTTTTGCCCATCTGTATTTGTTTCGGAGGTGGCGTCCCGATATCGTGCAGATGTGTTTTCTGGTGGCACTGTCTGGAAATCCAGCGATTTCCGTAATGGTCAGTTGGATGTGCAACAACGCGAAGACGCGAAGACGCGATGGCGCAAAGAACAAAAATCTCCTGGTGTATTTCACTGGAATTTTTGATTGTGCCTTTTCTGGTATTCATACCGACAATATGATAAGAGCTGTTGATCAATTATAAGTGGCATAGCTGTCAGTAGTAACACCATGCGCGGCGTATCGCCGTTGACCCGGTCCGGACGAAGTGGGGCGGGCAGTATGGTAGAACGTACGCGTAATACAGTGTGCCACTGGCTTTCGAGATTACGGAGGAAAAAGATATGAACATAAGGATCCGGACAGGCTTAACAATCATCTTTGTGATCGCATTGGCTGTGTTTTTTGCCGGCTGTGCGGAGGAGGGGGAGGAGCCTGCGAATGTTGAAGCGACTACCCCGACACCAGGGGTCACACCAGAAGAAGAATCCGCAACCGTACCAGTGCCCGAACCGATGGCGGAAGATACACCGGTAGCTGATCTGAATACAGAAGTGGGGCGGGCAGCAAAGACGTCAAAGATATCAGTCAAGGTGATATCAACCACGAAAACCGACCAGTACGACTATTATTCGGATACTCTGGAACAGACAACAACAGAAGAGGCGATCCCGGGAAAGGTCTTTGTTATTGCAGAGGTGCTAATAAAGAAGGTCGGGGGCGATGAGGTATATGCAGGATCAAGCAAGTTCAGCATGATTGATTCCGAAGGTGTCAGATATAGTCCTGAACCATCCGATCAGGGCGACGATAAGCTTGTAGAGCTCGAAGAGACGCACCTGAACCAGAGGATGCGGGGCAGTGTGCTCTTTATGGTTCCGGAAGATGCGAATGGATTGAAGATCTGGTACGACTTCGGAGACCTGTCTACTGAGATAGAATCGGCATCGTGGGACGTATAACATCACACTCAAGAGCCACGAGTGAATCGTTTTCGTTCTCTCGTGGCTCCACATACACAGAATCACAGCGCAACAATAGCGTTCCTTGGGCAGACATCAATACACGTCCCACACCGGGTGCACTTCTCATGGTCAATCACAACAACAGCCTTCACCAGTTTGATT
>JAYEFS010000206.1:0-3350 GCA_034658695.1 Methanobacteriota archaeon
GGAATATTAACAACCTCCCGTTCGATGATGACAGCTTTGACGGGGTGTGGAGTGCGAACTGCGCAGGATACGCGCCCGGAGATCCCCTGCCAGTGCTAAAGGAACTTGCACGGGTGGTAAAGCCCGGCGGAAGTGTGATCATCCTCGCATGGTCCTCTCAACAACTGCTCCCGGGCTACCCTGTGCTCGAGGCACATCTGAATGCGACATCCTCAGGGATCGCCCCGTTTGCTGAGGGGGCGGCGCCTGAGCTGCATTTTTCGCGCATGGCGGGGTGGCTTCGTCGTGCAGGCATGGCGGAGGTCACTGTCCGGACATTCGCAGGCGATGTATGTGCCCGCTATCTGGAGAGATTCGGAGCGCACTTACTGCGCTTATTGAGATGCGGTGGGTGGATGTGGGGGCTGAGTTGTCAGAAGGGGACTGGGCGGAGTATCAGCGGCTGTGTTTGGCTGAGTTGCCGGATTTTATTCTGGATCTTCCGGATTACTACGCATTCTACACGTATTCGATGTTTCGGGGGCGGGTCGTCGGGTGAATGCTTTCATTGGGGCTTTCCCTTCCTGATGCATCAGATTTTTGATCGCTCTGGTTGAATTGGAATTTTTCTGATATGATCAATGCTTTTTATCACTTTGTTCGGGTTAGATGGCATCGGTACTTGAGCACCTTTGTGATCCAGATTGAAATCTGCAATGATCACTTCTTCTTGTCCCTTTTCGACTTCACATAACTTATACGTCGAATCTCCGCGTTTCTTGCATCCACCGTCTACCAGTCCTCCAAAATATTTGTTGTTCAACTGCCCGAAGATCGAAGTCCCGCCATGTAGCCCGGTGTTTGCGATCAGGATGTATGAGGGCGTTCTTTCGACGTGGCTGTGTGCCTCGTTATGAAAGCGTTCGTTTGCAGAGTTGAAGGATGGGCAGAAGATCACATCGATATCGGTCTCTCTGAAGAAATGAGCTAAATCGTCGAAGTCCATGCAGACCAGTATCACAAACTTGCCAAACCGGGTCTCGTATCTGTATATTCTATCTCCCGGTATCATTCTTGGCCCCATTATCCCGTCTTCAAAGGGTGACGGCGTGATCTTGGGTTGGTATGGTATGTCAGTACCAGATTCCATTATTATGGGGCAGATGTTCTTGTTGTCTTCGTAAAAGCTGCCACCGATAATGATCATATCAGTATAGTTCCCCTTAATCTCGCTTATCCATTCTTTGCAGAGGCAAAGTTCAGGTAAACAGACGATATTTGCATCATCCTGCTTGGCTATATCGAGTGCTGAAAATATCTTTGTTTTCACCTCGTCTCTGTTTTTAACGGTGAATGGAAACGATTCTGTCAGTTCAAAAGAGATTTGAGCTACAGCGATCCTGACGATCTCTTGTTCTGTCTCTGAAATGGGTACGGTTTGGATTTTAGGGATATGGATATTTTCATACACGTGCTCAAAAACTCTGGCAAGCGTCGTAACCTGTTCTAAAATCTTCATATCTGCCAGATTTTTGAGTTGTTCGCATGCGTCTACTTTTTTATCGGTCGGAAGATATTCGCACCAGTCTCTTGCACTACTTGCCATGTTACCCAGCGCCATCATCAGCGCCAATGGGTCTTGGGTGGGCAGTTCCTGAGCAGATCTGGCAGTCGCAAGTCCAAGCTCTTCGAGCGGCGTTTCTTGTGTCTCTCTGCATACCGCTCTCGCTCTCTCCTGGATCTCACGTATGATATCCTTTATCCGATCATCGATTATCGGTAATCCGCGTTGCAAAACCCGCGCCGCACCCGGCGCGCCCTCCGCTGCGTCACCGATTAAGTCTGTGGCGCGGTCGCAGTACCGCCTGCACGCGTTGAGATTGGATTTCATGGCGCCGAAGTAAGTTACCTTATGGGCTTCTGAGAGTGCGTTTGCAAGATTCTCTACGGTTTTGAGGAGTGTCTCTTTATTCTTTGATCCTCCCACTGCCCATTTTGCTTTGGCAAGGCAGTTCTGTACTTCATCTTCCGCTCCTGCTTTCTCGAACGTTATTGTGTAGAACGATCTATAAAATGGAAGGCAGAAGTTAGATGGACCGAAATAAGGCGATTCCTTCGATGATCTCTCGAAAAATTTAAGGGCGTTTTTTAGCTCTTCTCTAAAATCTTCTTCATTTTCTGTCTCATTCGCATTGGATATGGACGCTCTGCCCAGAGAATGATTTGCATACATCCGCACATCGCGGTCTTCACCCTGTGTCAGCCAAATCAGGTCTTGCCATGCCTGTTTTTTGTCAGGGATGTGTGCAAAGGCAGAACCAAGCGCGTTTGCTGCGTCCCGCCGCACATCCCAGTTTTTATCCTGTGTCAGCCGATGCAGGTCTTGCCATGCATGTTCTTTGTCGGGGATGTGTGGAAAGACAGAACCAAGCGCATACGCTGCATCTCGCCGCACACCCCAAGATTCAGCCTGTGTCAGCCGATGCAGATCGTTCCATGCCTCTTCCTTGTCAGGAATGTCCGCAAAATCACTGAGGAGTTGCTTCACCGCCTCTCTACGCTCCTCGGTTTCACCACTTACGGCTTTCCTGTGAATCTCCGCCTGATCGACCATCTTCCTGCACCTGCCACTAAAATTTGCGCCCGCACCCACTAAAAATAATCGCTCCAGAATCACCACCGCCTCGAACAACCATCTGCCCGGCGCACACGACCCAAGCCCGCGGACGCAAAGCCGCGACGGCAGCATCATCCCCTCGGTACCCCCATGGTCCGGCATATTAGATGTGCAGCGGCGATAGAATTATAACCATGACCCGAAAGAAAGATACATCGGTCAGAAAGGTGTTGGCTTGAAAAACATTGTATTCCACCCTTATGCGCTGTACAAGATGAATATGAGAAATCTAAGCAGATCCACGGTGTTAGAAACAGTAACACATCCTTATTCGGTCATAGACGGAAAGTATGGGCGGCGAATCGCGCAGAAGGTACACGGAGATCATCTTGTTAGAGTCGTTTTCGAGGAGCACGAAGACCATTTGCTCATAGTGACGGCATACCCGTCGAAACCGGAGCGGTATCTGGGGCGTACAGATGATGATAAAATACTTTAAAGACATCGATATACTGAATATAGAGCTTCATGAAGGCGAGTTTGGATACAGCGAAGAAATTGCTGATGGGGTAATCTTCGACATAAGCCAGGAAGGCGAGATACTGAGTATCGAAGTTTTGGACGTGGCAAAGAAGTTTCGTAAACCTGCTGTGGGGCGGGTTTTCGAGAAGTATGTGGCAAGAGCACCCCAGACAATGGTTTGAATCGCGCCGGGGCTTTGCGCTCCAGCTCGCAGCCAGCCGCCCCGCCAGCG
>JAYEFS010000207.1:0-3346 GCA_034658695.1 Methanobacteriota archaeon
TGCAAGAAAAACCAGTAGCAATCGGTTCAATCCAATTGGAAAGATGCTTTCGCTCCAGTACTAAAATGAAACAAAAATGGGACCAATTCAGTACGGGGTATACACATCCTTTCATCACCCTATGTGGATGGTGGATATGGGAAAGAACCTGACTTTATGTTGTAATAAAAATGAATAACCGTGTAGAGGGTATTCTTTTCAGATTATATTTCGCTTATTTTGAGATTGCTGTTCAGACTATGATATCTGATGTCAGCTAATCTGACAAAGTAGAAGTAGTCACTCAAAAGGTATGGTCAAATCCAATCTCCAGTCTTTCTGAAAATATATGGAAAAACCTCAATCTGTGTTCATCAGCGTTAATCTGTGGCTAAAAACCCTTATCAGTCACAGACTAACACTAATTACACTGATTACACGGATTTAATGCAACATCCGCGTAAATTTGTGAAATCCGCATCTGTGATAATTATCAAAACCGCCTATTTTTAGATGGTGTCTCGATTACCACTTAATTTGAAGCGGACACTGTTCACCAAACGTTTAAGTACTATGACACATTATTTCTGTACATGGACTGGATTATCCTGTTCATGAACAATCGGAGGAAGCAATAAATGGACGTGAAGAAACTTGTCGCGATATTCATAGTGTCCCTCTGCATCGCGGTTATGCCCGCGATTGCGCAGGTGGATAACACAACCGCAAATGGGGCGACTTTGAATGAAACGAATGTCACGGCAACACCAACACCAACACCAATGGCAACGGCAACAGTAACAGCCACCACAGAACCAACGACAACGCCGACCGCGGAGCCAACCGCCACAGGAAATGCGACGCCTGTGCCAACTGAGGCGAAGTTCCGGGCGGCTCCCGCTGTTACGCTGCGCCCGGTGAACGATGTGATCGATAAGTCGCAGGACGGGATTGTCGAACTCTATATGTACAACCCAACTGTGAACGACGTGACACTGACCGTTGATGCGCAGATCAGCGTACCAGCAGGGGTTCACGTGTACGGCGAAGGCTTTGGATATGGTGTGGCAGCAGGCACTGTTGCCGGAGCATTCGAGTTGCCACCAGGGGCTGTTCGAACGATCTACATCAACATCAAGGCAGAGAATACCGGTGACTTCACTGTGCAGTTCGCAGGGATGTACTGGCCCGGTGACGACAAGGACGCTTTCCAGCAAGTCTCGCTGACGCATCCTGTCAAGGTGAATGAACCATCGTCCAACCCACTGGACCCCGAACCAACCGGCGGAGCTGTCGAAACTGGCGGCAGTAGTGAAACCGGCTCGGACGAGTCGAACAAACTTCCGCTGCCGTCAGGCATACTGTCGGTAATTGCGGTCGTAATAGCGTTCGGCGCGCTGATGGTTCGGAAGAATTGAGTCGGATTGGATATCAGTGAGATCGAGAGGAATCGGATATGAGTATGAACATGAAGAAACTCATCGTGGCATGCGTTCTATGCCTGTGCCTGGCGGTCATGCCCGCAGTAGCACAGGGAAACAGTACGTCCGCGAATGAGACGAATGTCACGGCAACGGTAACGGCAACGCTCGCAACCGAACCGACCGCCGCAGAGATTGCAACACCAGTCCCAACCGAAGCGAAGTTCCGGGCGGGTCCCACTGTGAGACTGCGCCCAGTGAACGATGTGATCAATAGGTCGCAGGACGGGCTTGTCGAACTGTATATGTACAACCCATCACTAAACGACGTGACACTGACTGCTGATGTGCAGATTGGTGTACCATCCGGAATCCACGTCTATGGGGAGGGTTTTGCATCAGGTGGTGCAGCCGGAACGGTCGCGGGAACGTTTACGGTGCCACCGGGAGCCACCAGAACGATTAGCATCAACATCAAGAGCGAGAAGGCAGGCACGTTCACCGTGCACTTCACGGGATTGTACTGGCCCGGTGACGACAAGGACGCTTTCCAGCAGATCTCATTGACGCACCCGCTCTCTGTGGAAGAACCATCGCCCGATCCAACGGATCCGGAACCGACCAGCACCACCGGAATGAATGAACTTCCGTACACCTACATCATCGTCGGGTGTCTGGCAGTGATTGCGATCGTGATCATTGCAATGGTGATCCGGAAGCCACCGAAGACGGAGGTAGTAATCGAAGAAGAGTAAGACTGGACACTCTCGCGAGTATACGACCACGACCCGAAAACGGAGGAAGTGATTAGAGGTGATACAACAACACTCGCGAGTGTACGACCACGACCGAAAACGGAGGAAGTGACTGATAGAAGTGTATGAAGAGGTGTAGATGTACGGATGAAGAGAATCAAGGTAGGCATCGGAGGAAACGGAACAGTCCGGATCAAACTGAAGAAGACGAGGAAGACTGAGCGTGCGGACATGGCAGGGATGGAGGGGTCCCCTGCTGTGCACCCCGCATCCTCGGCAGCATCTGCCACGGCTGCCGGACGCAGGGGGCTCGCACTCTCCCACCCCATCCTCAGCCAGATGGAGATTCGGGTGGAGTCCGTCTTTCGACCGAAAGAGCCTGATGTGGAGGTGGTCTACGCACTCACCGGATATGGCACAAGCGTTGACCATCTCCATAAGTTCTCTTCTAACGAGGTGGTGGCTCATGCCACTCCAGAGATGGTCTCTTATGTTGCCGAGAAGATGGTCGAGCACATCCGGGCTGAGCGAGCCGAGATGCCGAACCTGATCGTGCACGTCCACAGCCACCCGCTGGGTGCGCCTGCCCTGTCTGACGTGGATAAGGGGACGATGCCAGAGGTTGCTGCACGGATCAGGGCGATTGTGCCTAATGCGACTGTTCTTTTTGGCGTGCATGCCGTGGGAAGCGAGGAGCGCAGACCGCGGGAGACTCCAGAGCGGGTTTCAGAGAATGCGGTGCGTTGGAGCAGTATTACCAGGGTGCATGAGGTTGCGTTCTTTGATGAGGATGCGGAGCCTGTGGAGGTGAGGATTGACTGGTGAAGGGGGTGGATGGGGGGATATCGAGAAACTTGCGGAGGGGCCAGACGGATGCTCGCCTGACAGGATCGCGGATGAGACCGGGGTGCCGCTTGCTGTGGTGCTTGAGGTGATCGGGGGGTTGTTGGAGTGATGATGGGGATCGAAATGGAAACCGCAGTAAAAATGAACAGAAGTGATAGAGTCGTTCTCCCGACGAGAATCAGAAAGAGATTTGAAGCGAATGGGTTCGAGTTAAAAAATGGAGTGGTTTTGCTTGCATTGACGATATTTGTATCTTGGCTATGCTTAGCCAGTGCAGCACTGCCAGATAATAATAGCACAGAAGCAGGCAATTATGGCGTAACATATCTAACATATCTATCGAAC
>JAYEFS010000208.1:0-3325 GCA_034658695.1 Methanobacteriota archaeon
GCAGATATGTTCGCGAAACATTAAAATTAACTACCGCAAAAACCAGACCCAATTTTAATTCAAGAGATGGGTTGCCGGATAACGAAAATCGGCAGTATTAATATTGGTTGATGGCGAGGGTATTGATCAGGGGGCTATCGACCCCGATTCAATCGCCCGACTTGAACTCCTCCCGCATGCAGCAATTCTAATTATGGAATGACATTTTGTTTGGCGCACACTATCAGTACATTATGCAAATAATTAATGCGATATAACTTAGAAAAGTGACATGTTTTTTAAGAAACACTATCGCAATTTTATCTTTTTTTGCTGTTTCGGGTCGTTGATGCCCGAGAGAATTTTCAAAATGAGAATTGCTGTCCCGCATGACTTGGCTTCACAAGTACTGGCAGGACCGTCCACCCGCAGCCGCCCTGTCCACACGACTGCAAGCACCGCGCGACTGCGAGCATCAGGTAAAGTCATGTTACCACTGGATTACAAACTCGTTAGAACTTTATCGTCTTCGTGCTTGCCTGTAGCATTATGAGAGAATCGAGAGAGGTGACATGACCATCGCCATTCACGTCCGCAATATGATCGCGATCGCCGCGGACTGCGATCCGGAGCGCGATCGCGGCGTCGGCGGGGGTGAGTGTACCATCGTTGTTGAGGTCGCCGCGTACGCGATTATCGACAGAAAACGCATCGGTTGTTGCATACTCGCTTGCAAGCTCGTCGTCAAATAGTCCGATTCTAAAGTGCACGGTGGCGTTCGTGTGCAGTATGTCTGTGCCGCTTGCCCACACAAATGTATGATCAATGCCGGCCGGGCTGCTTGCAACATTGGTCATGCCATCACCGCCCTCGCTCACACCCGCATAGAGCCATGTGGTGTTGTCGAGGCTGTACTGTGCTATCGTCGTGCACTCGTCGCTTTCGACATCTTTCAGGTTGTATGATATGGTGACGTTGCCGCCTTGTTTTCCGATTGGTGTGGTGATCGAGACGTTGGGCGCGTGGTTGAGTATGATGCGGGTCGGTTCGGTGGTGTTGTCGGTGGTGCCGTCGCCGTCGTAGTCAATTCCCATTGTGTAATTGGCGTTTGCAGAATCAAGGTCAACAACTGCGGTTGCGTTTTCTGATGCGCTCAATGTAATATCTTCATAGATATATTCAACAGTCATGTTTTCTGACTGGTGTTTCATGATGATGGTGAGATGGGCAGGTTCTTCTTCGATTGCTCTCTGCGTTGTAGTATTGGGCGTGTCCGCAGGCAACAACTTGAGACCGAATTTAAATTTGTCTGGCATCTCATTGTAGCATCTGATAATCTGCGGCAGCTTATCAAGCACGCCCGTAGAATACGAATCAGGAATATCGCGCTTTGTGATACCATCTGGAAGACTGCCTGTTATATTGAGCCCACTGATCACATACGCATAGATTCTGATGCGATCGAGTGGATTAGACTGTGCAGAATAGGTATACCTCTCACTATTCTTCAGAGTCTCTTCTGTCATCTCTGAGATGTGTGGAACCACCCCTTCATCAGTTATCTCGATCACCCGGTATCCATGATAATTGTAAGGGTCTGGGTCCTTCGTAGCACTTCTTGTCTGAATAAACCAGGTTTTATGGGTTTCCATCTCATTAAAAACAGTTTTTACATAATCCCGATGTGTATGCCCGGTGAGAACCAGATCGGCAGTATTATTGATACAGTAATCTATAAACTTGCATCGATTGAATGCGATACAAGCATCATTGCCACCATATTCGAGTGGGCAAGTGTTAGTAACGGGAAGTTCGGACGATCCGGTTACTGACTCATCATCGCTATCACTTATTGCCGGATGGTGCATGAAGATGATCTTGGGCATTCCGGAGTCCATTTTGGATAATCTGGTCAATTGAATCTCTTTTAGACCATCGCTCTCTGGTGAATGGTCATACCAGCTGTCATAACTAACGAGAGTTGACACGTTGGATGATTTGAGAAAAGGAGGAAGTGATACGTTGTAATCCGCCCCGGAATTGAGCCCGATAAAGCGATATCCATATTTATCGAAGTAGTAATCTCTGTAGCCGTCATCAAGCGGTTTAATATCGCCCGGATTCTTTATAATTTCATCGTAAGTTGTTAAGCCAATATCATCACGCGGATCCCATCCACGTCGATCATGATTTCCCGGAGTATTGTATAAAGGAATATCAAGACTCTCTGAGACGCCCATATACGCATTGAAGAAATCCTCCTCGCTATACTCAACCAGATCACCCGGACTCAGAATAAATTCCGGGTTGTGCGTTTTTATAGCCTGGAGAGTGTCTGTGAACTTCTCAATCGATCGTACGAAAGCTTCTGTTTTAGAAATATCCAATAGCGTGTATCCTACATGCACATCAGTTATATGCACGAATGTGAACGGTTCGACTCGATACATAGTAATCGTTTCTGTCGTGTTACATCCATCGTTGTCGGTTGCAACCACCGTGATCGTATTCTCGCCTATGGCGAGCGTGGCATCTGCGCGCCATGTACAAAAGTCCGCAGCCCCGCTTGCGAGCACATCGTTCACTGTTACAGACGCGATGCCGGATGGGTCTGATGCTGTGCCTGTTACTATGATTGTGGGTGTGTAGATTGTGGTGTTTGGGGTAGGTGCGGTGATGGCGAGGAAATGCGGGTAATTATTTGCAACCGTTATTACGGCACGATCTTCAGCAATTCCACCATTATTGTCACCGATCGTGACAGTAACATTATAAGGACCTTCGATAGCTGGTGCAGTCCAGGAAATACTCGAATTTGAGTGCGATACGATCATTCCTCCAGAAGAATCCAGTAGCTTTCTGTCAACCCCTTCGGAACGAACGATCAATTTGCCAAAAGTAACATTGATGTCCAGAGGGTGTGCACCCTGTCCAGATGCTGCATTTGTCGCTGAAGATATGCCAGCACAGGCAAGAATCAGTAGCATGAGTACGCTCGCGTTAAGTATCATTCGCAAAACAGTACGAAATTCAATTATGGGTGCATAACCATCCGTATCAATCATCTCCAGTGCGCTACCCGCCACACTACTCTCATCATGTAAATACCTTTCGCCCAACGGCCCCCACTCGTGCTCGCACCGATCGCAACCGTTCACAATCGTCACATATTCCGCCCATATCCGCAATCACCAACCACTGGCATAGTCATGCTGACACTTTCCTGATTCTGATGGATTCTGTGGTTTTCAAAAGATGTCAGAAGAGACTTATTCATCCTTTGCGCCTTCGCGTCTTGGCGTCTTGGCGTTTCTCTGATTTAACGCAAAGGCGCAGAGACGCAGAG
>JAYEFS010000209.1:0-246 GCA_034658695.1 Methanobacteriota archaeon
TTGTTACTGATTTCCTAGCTTTGGTTTTTCTATACACACAACATAAAACGAAAGCTAAGGAAATCAACCTTTCTATTTCAGTTGCGGGAGAGGGACATGCGTTTATACTTTCCTATACGTCGAGAAATCTGAGGAACTTGATGGCAACACGTTATCTGTGACATACACGATAAAGAACATAGGAAAAGTGGCAGCATGTGCAAGCACAACATGTATCTATGCAGATGGTGCTCTGCTTACGACAGA
>JAYEFS010000209.1:346-3324 GCA_034658695.1 Methanobacteriota archaeon
TTGGAGCGCTAAAGTCAGGTGAGTCCTGCACTAACACGGTCACGATCGATCCGTGCGACTGCCGGTGTGGCACGACTGTCACAATCAAGGTCTGTGCGGATAACGATGATGATGTGGAAGAGAGCAACGAGAGGAACAACTGCCTTGAGAACAAGCTCAAATGTCCGGAATGCCCTTGTGAGAAGCCAGACCTAACAATCATCGAGAAATCTGAGGAACTTGATGGCAACACGTTATCTGTGACATACACGATAAAGAACATAGGAAAAGTGGCAGCATGTGCAAGCACAACATGTATCTATGCAGATGGTGCTCTGCTTACGACAGATACGGTTGGAGCGCTAAAGTCAGGTGAGTCCTGCACTAACACGGTCACGATCGATCCGTGCGACTGCCGGTGTGGCACGACTGTCACAATCAAGGTCTGTGCGGATAACGATGATGATGTGGAAGAGAGCAATGAGCGGAACAACTGTCTTGAGAACAATCTCAAATGCCTGCCATGCGAGAAGCCAGACCTCGAGATCGTCCAGAAGTCTGAAGCATGGGTCAGCCTCGACGATAAGACCTACACCATTATTTACACCGTAAAGAACAACGGAGACGGGGATGCGGCTGCGAGCACAACCGCTATTATGATAAATGGTGTCGAGGTTGCAACCGATACCGTGCCAGGGCTGGCTTCGGGCGAAAGCTATAGCAACACACTCGGTCCGTTCACGATGCAGAGATACTGCGACACGATCGAGGTCTGTGCGGATAGTGGTGATGCAGTCGCCGAGAGCAACGAAGGCAACAACTGCAGGAGAAATACGTTCTGTCGTCCGGGACCAGTAACATCAGCCGATGTTCCTGCACTGACGCCCTTCGGAGCGGCAATACTGATCGGCTCACTCGCAATCTTTGCCGTTGCGAATATGAGAAGACGAGATGAATGAGGGAGCTGACCGCTCCTTCTTTTTTACTTTTTATTTCTATGGCGTCAAAAGAGATTGTGTTTCGTGAGTTCAAATCGGTGCCCATAAATGATAATATCCCAAAATCTGTGATGGTCCACCCGATGGTGTACACATAAACCTTCTTTCGCATTCATCTGGAGAATCGCCCGTCCAACCCCCGATACGGGGCATCATTATTGCACATAAGAACCTCTTCTTCCGAAAGTGTCCTTAATTCTTTCGCATTCCACATCCCGTGTCTCTTCAACACATTTCTTTCGTTTCATCCCCCAATCAGGATGCTTTCGTCGGAGTTCGGCAATCCTCCTCTCGATCTCAAGATTGATCGTGGGGGGCATGCACTGCGTGACTTTTTGGCTCGACAAAGCCCCTATAGTCCGTCTTTCTTGTACCCATGATTCCAACGCTATTGCATGATCACAGACCCTCCAGCGGACATTGTGTAGAACGGATACGGTTTTATCGCGCGAACCGAGGAACTAACTCCGCCTGGAATGGGTTTTCGTGCCTGCTCGTGGACTTTCTTTGATTGCATGGTTGTAGTCATGGGTATGCGACCCCCGCAGCAGATCTTTCGGGCGAGGCAGCAATCTTTATGTGCGCGGAAGACGTGCTGTTAGTGGTTGCACATGACATCGGGGCCGCGAGGCGAGACTGGAGATTGGGTAACCTATACTAAAAGGCGATATTATGAAAAGGTACGGATCAATAACCAGTAGAATCGTAATTGCATTGGTGATTTCAGTTATTTTCGTGACAACTTCTGTTGTCGGAGATATAGCGCCCCCCGACTCACGGGGCGAGACGATGCAGCCGGTTAACGTGACCGGTGTTATGATGGTGAACGAAACGGTTCAGATAGATATGGATACGGAAAATGCAAGCGTGCGATGCAATTTCACGTTGATGAACCCGGGAGAGAACGAGACTCTGGTCGTGGGCTTTCCGCTGGGGCTCGGGGATGACTGGACTGCTGAAGGACCGCGTGACGAGCAGTACGCATACCCGCTTGAGGACTTCAAGGCTTATGTGAACTCCATACAGGTTGCGACCAGAGGGATGGATGTGAACGGGAGTAAGTGGATAGTCTGGAACATGAGCTTTGATGAGATGGAGATTACGGATGTTCGGGTCAGTTACTGGGTTCCGCTCAGTTCGTACGGGAATTACGGTAGGATGGAGGCTCACTGGTTCACCTACGTGCTGGAAACGGGCGCAGCATGGGGTGGTGTGATCGATGAGGCGAATATCACAATCAACCTGTGTGGCATCGAGCCGGACTGGATCACCGAAATTTCGCCGGACGGTTACACTCTCGAAGACTATAGCATAACATGGAATCTCACATCGATAGAGCCGACCGAAAACATCCATATCCGGTTCGAAACGTTGCAGGAAGAGAAATACACAATAAGAGGGTTCGTGTCAGACGAAACTCATGCAGGAGTGCCTGGTGCGACGGTCGAACTTCGCTACTGGCATTCCGAGAACGGCACCGTCGGCGGGATACTCGATGGTGCGTATGGCAAGCCACTGATCACAACGACCTCCGACGGGACCGACGGCGCAGTTGGCTGGTACAATCTCAAAGACCTGAATGATAAAGGTGAGTGGGGCGATGAAAGTGGATGTACTGATGTAGTCATTGTGGCGTATACATTCGATTCTGCCGGCAACGAGATAATAGGAATCAGCGATCTGGTCGAGTTCTGCCCGTTTCTTGGATGGTGGGGCGTGACCAATGTCACAATCGGCGCACGCACCTCCACCGCGGACCTGATGATGCTCCGGGTTGCGGCAGACAGCCTCGACGATAAGACCTACACCATTATTTACACCGTAAAGAACAACGGAGACGGGGATGCGGCTGCGAGCACAACCGCCATTATGATAAATGGTGTCGAGGTTGCAACTGGGGTGATGAAAACTCTCCATATTCGGGTGAGTTCCACATCCCAAAACCTTGCCATTTTTGTTCCTTTTTGTCACCCCGTCCTCAATGGACAATAGATAAGTGGC
>JAYEFS010000210.1:0-13558 GCA_034658695.1 Methanobacteriota archaeon
TTGTCCATTGAGGACGGGGTGACAAAAAGGAACAAAAATGGCAAGGTTTTGGGATGTGGAACTCACCCGAATATGGAGAGTTTTCATCACCCCAGTTAGCGACCAACTTGGGAATGGGTGGTACTAACTCTTAGTGCCTGACTTTCGGCGAATTGGAATGGCATGTCCTTTTATCGTCACGGAACACATGTAGAATTACCAATGATAACGACGCGATTGAAGAATGGACCTTTGAAAAGGGTGGAACGTGTCGCACCCGCGTGACACCTTTTGGGATGTGATTTACGTTTCACCGAAAATCGAGTTAGTGGTAACTATCTGTGTTTCATTGAGATTTTGGTTAGTTTACGAATTTTGGGTATTCTTTTCTGTTCTTTGAGGGGAATGCCTGAGATATTTGTCTTATGCATGACTTGTTTTGGTCGTTTTCGACTCGACCAGAAAAAATTAAAAGGTCTCCGCTGGCAACGCCTTTGCTTACCGCAGTCATGCATCCATGGACCGCTACGCCACAGACAGGCGACCTCAACGGCGACCACCCACGTCACCCCCGCGGACGCCGTGGGTCGCGCTTGAGCTTGCTGATGCTGGTGCATTTCAGCTCTCAGCCACCGGCGGTGGGATCCTGCGTGGCTGACTTCGATGCCGCGATAGATTTATCGCGATTCAGATCTCCCCATGTGAAGTATCGATTACAGCAAGCGGATACGGCTCAACTTTGGAACATGGCAGGGGTTGTGAATCATCACTATCGTTGCCGATCCACACCACCACACACAAAAGCAATCTCGTTCATTGTCAGTACTTCTAATCTGTTTTCAACCCTCTGCGTGGCTCTACGCACTCTACGGTAGAATCCATTGGCGTGGCGATTTCCGGCGATGGCACGCCCCTCAGCCCCTCGGGCATTTTGTCTGGATTATCCGCAACCGGCGGGACTGTGGGCTGCCCCATCTCTTGAAGCACGCCCAGCCCTTCTTCGCTTATCACAAACTCCACAAACTCCAGAGCAAGTTCGGGATGTGGTGCGTCCTTCGGGATTGTTATCGCATAGAAGATTGGTTTGCTGGCTCGTCTGGTTCCAACGGATGTGAAACGCTGAAATCCGAGATCAACGCTGACCTTCTCGTACAGATCCTCGTTATCAGGGGAACTTAAGTCAATTTCAGGGGGCAGCTCAACAAACCGCAGTCCATGCTGCTCGGAAACGCTCCGGTACTCGAAGGTGTAGTCGATCTCCCCAAGCTCGAGGAGCGCCAAGAGCTGCACGCTTCCACCCCTGATAACAACTTTGTCGGCTTGCGGATCAAGTATCTCGGGCACAACCACGGTTGTGGTGTCGCCATCTCTAACAACAGAAAATGTGGGGTCGAAGTTGCATGCGATCAGGTTCCGGAAGATTGTCTGGTTATCGTAGTATGATTCAGCCAGTTGTGCCATCATCAGCGTTCGGTACCCGCATGCATCGAGCATGGGGTTTGAGAATCCGAACGTGACATCAGGTCGCGTAAGAATCTCGTACCAGTTCGAGTCGTTGATCACACCAGCATATCTGCTCCTGTTAGTGTATGCGAGCACCATCCGGTTTGTTGCAAACCGCACGTTCCAGTCTGCGTATGCGGGATACATCATGTCGGGAATCAGGTTTTCATCTGCAACCACGAGCACGTCCACAGCCCTGTGGATATCTGTCACCTGCCTGATCGCCTGGATGCTTCCGTGTCCTTCCATCTGCACATCAACACCGGGATTCTGGCTTTCGAACTGTTTTTCCATCTCTGCGAAGGGTATGACCAGACTTCCTGCGTGAATGACCATCAGTTCCGTTTTCTCCTGAGTATCTGGCAAGAATATGGCTGCAACAATCACAGCGGTGATTAATACCAGAACTACTAGCGATGTCGCTTTCATTTCGTAATCTCGATTGTGTCCACCCACTGAACCCAGTAATGCCCTTCTGTTAAGAGTTTGTCCTTTGAAATGATGGCAACTCTGAAAGGTCCGCCCGTATCCCCAGAAAGCGGAGAACCGTCCTGCTCATACATCAGGATCACTTTCTGATCGGTGTGCGGAACCTCCCTCATCGTCGCAGGGTCGTATGTGACAAAATCACCCCGAACCTGATCGCGGGTGAAGACCATCCGGTATCCGTCAGACGCACGTATCCTGACCGTGTCGGTTGCGTTGATCCCACCAACAAGGTTGCACAGTTCTTCCAAGGAGACTCCTCTGCATTCAAACGGTCCGTTTACGATGCCAACGGTCGTGAAGAATCCGCCGCGCCCCGCACACGAGGGCATAGCCCGGATCTCATCGTACGAGAGTACCCGCTCGCAATCGCCTATCAATGTCAGGTTGCACTCGATCAGCGCATCCTCGATTCCGGATGGGTGCAGACATGCAGTTGCAGCGATTGCAATGATGCATATCATAGGAATTAGAATTGTAAGTTTCATCGCACCCACCCCCTCTGCCTCAAGATGAATACGACCAACAGCAATCCGATGGTTGTGGACACGATTCCAAAACCAGGTGCCTGACTTGATTCCGGTGTCTGCGTGGGCATCGACTTTGTCGGACCACCTGAATCGCCCGTGTATCCGCCTGCATATATCCTAATCTCATCGACCCATCTCACCGAAAGCCCGCTCGTCGATGGTTTGAGGTCTCCGAAGAAGTGCTGGCTCTTCAGGGGCAGGCATTCGTGCATGTCCCAGTTCCCGAAGACATTATCATCTGCGAAGAAGACGATGCGCAATCCCGCGAAATAGTCGGGCGGATACCGGGTCTCGCTGTCGTACCAGCAGAGAACGATCGGTCCTTGCCTTTGAGGCGGAGAATAGACGTTTTCGTAGCAGAACTCCACGTGGTAGCCGTCTACTGCATGGATCATGACATCGTCGCCCGGTGAGGCACCGCCCACCAGATCGCAGAGGTCTCGCACGTTGGTTCCTTTCACGGCACCTTTGTCCTTGAAGTTTGTTGTTTCATTTTCGTCCCATTTATCACCCTTAAAGACCGGTCCCTGGTGGTAATAATGTGTCGTTCCGTCTCCGTGGACCGGTAAATTCGCTTCCATCCATTGGTATGTTACAGTCGTCTCGTTCAGGACTATTCCGTCCTCGGCATACAGTACCACGTGAACCGATTCCGTCTGCCCGGCTGCGTGGGATGTTGCGCAGAGAAGCAGCAGGAGGAGGAAGGGCAGAAGTGTTCTTTGAGTGCGTTTGGTGGGGTGGCGCCTGAATAAACGACAACTTAAACGACAACCAGAATGACAACCACTAAGCGATGGCATAATACGCACCTCGCCCCTTGCCTTCCGGTTTGATCACTTCCAACTCAACGAGCATGGATAACTCTTTAAGAGCTGCCTGCTTTGAGATATTAAACATCTTTTCCGATTCTCCTGTTGTAATCTGTCCATTCCTCTGAATATGCTCAATAATATTCATTTGTCTTTCTGTGAGCGCTATCTGACCTCTCAGTTATTTTTTATGCTTTTTAAGCGGGAGTCTCAGTACCACCTCACGTCCCCCTCCGCTTGACCACATAAGCCACCGCCAGCATCCCGATGATAGCGAGCACGCCTCCCGATCCGGGCGACTTGAATCCCGCCGATTCCGGCGTCGCTTTTGGTGTAGGTGGCGTTGTAGATGGTGAGGGGGCAACTGACGTGGGCGTCTCGTACACAGGCAGTGTTTCAGCCGACGCTGGTGCTGTCGTTGGCGTCGATAGTACCGCGGTTGGCGTTTCGGTCAGCGATAGTTCCGGACCTGCCACAATCACGTCCGCAACTCCTGCCACACCTCCCGCCCCCGCTTTCACCACAGCCTTGCCAGCCGAGACCGCAGCAAACACCCCTGCGTGATTGACCGTCCCAATGGTCTCATTTTCGCTCGTCCACGCAAAATCGACGCCAGAGATCTCGCGATTGTCCTGATCGTACGCGGCTGCCGTGAACTTCTGCGTCTCACCGGCATTCAGTGTCGCCCTCGCCGGCGAGACTGCAATCGTCGTCAGAACCGGGGTTGGCGTTGGGCTTGGAGATGGGGTCGGCGTAGGCGTAGACGCCCGGCTCTCCACAGTCACATCTGCTGTTCCTGTTACGCCTCCACCCTCTGCCGTCACCACAGTTCCGCCAGCAGAGATCGCGGTAAAGAAACCAGCCCCATAGACAGTCCCGACAGTTTCGCTGCTGCTCGTCCACGTTAAGGCGATTCCCGTAATCTCGCTTCTGTATTGATCATAAGCGGTTCCTGCAAACTGCTGCTCTCCACCGATATCCAGAGTCACGCTGGCTGGCGAGATCTCAATTGAGCTCAGTTCTGGCGGTTCCATTGTGCTGTATATCGCTATATCGGAGACGTATCTCACAGACAATCCGTTTGCGGAAGGATATTCGCTGCTGTAATTATACCGGTATTCGGAAGCCATACATTCGTGCATGTCCCAGTTGCCAAATACGCGGTCATCTGCGAAGAAGACGATCTGCATCCCATCATCGTAATCAGGAACATAAGTTCCATCCCTATACCAGCAGAGAACGATCATTCCCTGTTCCGATGGGGGATCATAGACATTCTCGTAGCCGAACCGCTTGCTGAACCCGTCAGATGCGATGATCCCTATCTCGTCGCCCGGGGACATCCCGTCAACCAGATCGCAGAGGTCCCTCACGTCAGTCCCTTTCACGGCACCTTTGTCCTTGTGGTTCGCGTTCTCGTCCCACGGTCCGAGCGGCGAGTCAAAGATCGGTCCCTGATGGAAGTAATGTGTAACACCATCCCCGTAAACTGGCAGATTCGTCTCCATCCAGTCGTATGCCACAGTCGCATTCCTGAGAACGGTCGTCTCATCAGATGCGTACTTTACCACTCTGACATCGGTTGTTGGCTCTGCTGCCTGTGCCGGGAGCGGAAGCGTTGAGATCGAGATTGAGAGCAGGAGCGCAATACCGATGCGCAGTATCAACTGCACCGGTATTGCCAACATCGCTCGTTTCATCCCTGTCGCTCCTGACTCCTCTAACTCCCCTAACTCGACCCCCGCAGGTGCACGGTTCGCAGAATCATCAGCGCATCAATCGAGGTGACCCGCCCGTCTCCGCTCATGTCAGCAACAAGATCGGTCGCAATGCCGCCGACCGCAATCTGCATAGTAAGCACCGCATCAACAGTCGTGAGTATCCCGTCGTGATTGGCATCACCACGCAGCATCAATTCGGGGATGCGTATCTCGGCAACGCCGCTTACCATCTCACTCTTCGTAAGATTGGGTCCGACGAGTTTGAGTGGCGAATACTTCTCAGGAAGTGCTGTTCCATTCAGTTCGTTTGCGATGATGAGGTAATCGTTGCGTGCAACAATTGTGCTGTTGAATGTCCTGTTGTACCCATCGCCCGCCGCGACTGTCACATTATATCCAATCTCCGCGACCGTGTCGTTGAAGTAGTGCTTCGCGGTCTCATTCATACTATCGTCCACAACACCAACGAGCAACCAGAGCGGTATCCCGCCCCATTCCTGACTGCTGGGATCAGTCCAGCTGGTTCTGTGGCATCCAACGCAGGACTCAATTGTTGATCGGTCAGGTATGTCCCTAATCGCGCCTGTCAGCGTCAGATTCCAGTCAGAAACACCGCCCAGAATCTCGATCTTGTTTATATATTTGCACCAGAAGTGCCCATCCGTTATCGGCGAATCAGATCCCACAAAAGCGATCCTGAGAGGTCCGCCGCAGTCAGACGATATCGGATTTCCATCCGCCTCGTACGCTATGACCATGGTTATAGGTCCGGCGGTTCCCTCGTACGTGGCGATCTCACCCATCACCTGCTCATACGTGTATGTCATCGAATAGCCATCAGAGGCTGTTATCTTCATGCTGTTCGAAGGCGTGATCCCGCCGACGAGATCTGCGAGATACGTGATGTTGACGCCGGTATAATTGAATGGTCCAACCACCACGCCTGTCGATTTCTTGAATCCGCCGCCCGCTGTGTATGATGGCATCGCTCTGACCTCATCAAGGGCGTACGTCTTCGTCTCATTGCCGATCAGGGTGAGATCTGCTTTGACTGGGGCAGTTTTCACATCCAGCACGATCTTTGCGATGTTTCCGATCATCTGTCCGCTGATAAGGCAGGATCCAACGAGCTTGAGCGGCGCCAGTGGCTTTCCACTGTCGGTTAGTTCTGGCAGATCCAAGTTGTTCAGGTAGCATGCCACGATGTAGTCATCGTTTCCTGCCAGGTCTGCTGAACTGAAGGTCTTGCTGTATCCGTCGCACGCTGTGATTGTGACGTCGTATCCACCATCTGCAAGCGTCCCATTAAACGAACCGCTGCCATGAGTATTGGTGTCATCTACTCTTGCCATCAGGTACCAGAGTGGAATTCCAGTCCATGTCCTGCCTTCGGAGTCAGTGTACGAAAAGCCGTCGTGACATGCCACGCCATCTTCAAACGTTGCTTTACTCATCGTCTCGTTTATCGCCCCGATGAGTTCAAGACTCCACGTGGTTTCTGCTGTTTCGTTGCTGTATATTGCTATATCTGAGATGTCCCTTACGGATAGTCCGTTTGAGGACGGATAATCATTGCTGTAATTGTACCGATATTCAGGAGCCATGCATTCGTGCATGTCCCAGTTGCCGAAGACATTGTCATCAGCGAAGAAGACGAGTTGCATCCCATCTGCGTAGTCGGGAACGTTCACAGCATCCTTATACCAGCAGACAACCATCGGTCCCTGCCTGGATTTCGGATTATAGACATTTTCATATCCGAACCGCTTGCTGAACCCGTCAGATGCGATGATCCCTATCTCGTCGCCCGGGGACATTCCGCCTGCCAGTTCGCACAGGTCTTTGACATTGGTTCCCTTCACAATTCCTTTGCTCTTGAGGTTCAATGTTTCAGCCGGGTCCCATGGGTCTCCATCAAATACGGGACCCTGATGGAAGTACTCAGTTGCATCACCCTGCACCGCCAGATTCGTCTCCATCCATTGGTATGTTACTGTCGTTTCATCGAGTATCGTTGTTTCATCTGAGGCGTACTTTGTTATGTTCACCTCGGTCGTCGCTGCCAGTGCAGGCACCGCCAAGCCAATCACTGCAATGCATAGCAGCATTGTTAATATTGCACATTTTCTCATTTCGGTTTACCTCCTTTCGAGTCACCATCGTATCGGGTGAATCATGGTGTCCATGAAAGAACTGGCATAAATAGATTTCGGTTTGAGATGTGTAAAGTCAAAGTATATTGATTGACCCACGATGCGATTTGTGGCGGTGTCATGGATTTCACGACCTGCCACCGAACACCGGAGTTCACACTCAAGAAATCAAAAATTCTGTGCTATTCACTATCATGGGGGATAGTTGTACAATCCGTGCGCATGCGTCTCAAACGTGTTCTACTATTACTGATCTTAAACAAAATATATAACACAAATTCCACGATTCGTTTCCGGATTATCGCATTATCCGCAACCGCAAAGCACACCAGACAGTTACCCCCCGAGCGCATCCATAATTGCTATCAGCTCATCTCTCGTTTTATCATCCATCTCGCCCGCACCGATCTTGATCAGAATATCCACCAATTTCTGGTTCTTCAATAGCCAATCATAATCCCGCCTCACATTGAAATTCTTTAAAACGCTGTATGCGAGATTGACTTCCGGAGTCCGTTTCATACTCCGGTATACGTGCCTGATAAATCCCTCTGCCTCTCGCTTATCCTCCGGAACCAACGCCCTATCAATGGTTAGCACATCATAAAATGTTCTATCACCCAGGTATTCACCCCAATCCTCGTGCAGATTCCGGATCCGGTCATACTTCGCCACATCATTGTAGTGTCTGAGTGCCACCAGATACCCAATATCATCTCCGCCCCACGTCGTTTTTCCGCTTTTAACCTCCGCCCAATAGTCGTCAGGTAAAATGTCCCCCACCATGCCGAGCACAGAATCGTATTCGAACTTCAGTTGTGGATTGTTCAGTATTCTGCAGACCTCTTCTGCCAATCTCTTATCCACGCCCTTATTTTCACATTTTATTTCTTCGCCTTCCTTCAATTTCGCTCTATCCACGCCGAGAAGCTCGTAGAATGTGGGTGCGCCTATATAGCAGAGATTAAACCATGCGCTGCGATTCTTTGAGAGATAATACTCTGTAGCACGCTCTTTCTCGTCTTCTATCCATTCACTGTGCTCTTCTGTCAGTTCCCGCTTCTCTTTTGCAGTGTATCCCTGCATGATCTTTAAGAAAAGACGTAAAATTTCCTCGTAGTCGGAACGCTTTCGTCTGTCGCTCAACATCTCGCAGGCTCTCTCGAGTACACTATCAGGATACGTTGTTGGCACTTTCTTTCGTTGATACGCCTTCTTGATCATATCCGGCGGATCATTCTTTGAGACACAGAGTACGCAATAGTAGGTTGGGACTCCTGACATTAGGTTATCAATACAGTACGGATAGCGTTTTTCAAATTCCGCAAATTTTTTTCCATGCCCCATCAATCTCGGGAAGTCCACGTACCGTTTCGGGAGTTTCCAGAGAGGGTCGTCACATGCGAAGAGCTGCATCCATTCGTCATAAGCCCGCTTCTCCTCTGAGACTTCGGTTTTCGTAGTCTTCTTCACTTTCGGTTTTTCTCTTTTTTTCATGGTAGTATGCACTTAACGTCCAGTCATTCTACGCACCATTTCCATTTACGAAAAAGTATATAGCCAACCCCACCTGAAGGGCGGTTTTTACTCGATTTTTTGTGAAAAAATCGTTCATCTCAACTCCAGTGTCGAACCGTCCACTATACCCGCACCTCTGACCAGAGTTTCATCGTCAAGCTCATAATCATCGTAGAATATGCCCATCCCTTCGCTCAAGATGCCTTTTTTCATAAGATCCTTCCTCACATCTCCGATGGATGCACTCGGGTTGAGATGATAGTTCAGGATATCCCGTGTATCCATATTTTCAACCATCACCTCTATTGCGTGCGTCTTCAGCATCTTTCGCATCCACTTGCTCTTTTCCCCCGTCGTAAGCCTGCCGACAGCCTCCATCTTCACGGTCCGCTCATTGCCTGAGTCGTGATCCTTCGCAGTCACGTGCAGAATACCAAACTCCTCTCCAATTTCGAAAGTGACATCGATCCTTGATTCACCTACGGGTTTTGGCTCTATGTCGATCCAGAACTCGCCAAGATAGCCTCCATCTTCCGGATACAGGCTTTCTCCCTGATACACCTCGATTATCACCTCGTCCGCATAAGCTCCTGCATTCGTAAATGGTTTCGTCTGCAGGATTGGGATCTTTGTATTCCTTGTGATGATCTTTGAAACAGTCCCGTCTGCGATTGAAACTCCGATGGAACGGGAGATTACGTCGCTTATCTCTACAGGTCGCCTTATCTTTTCGGATTTCTCCTTCTCCCCCATATCCTCCTTCAGGGTGGCAACCGCGGCTCCGAGTGCGACTACCTCGATCGGATCGATCCTGTGCTCCGGTTCTTTGTCAAAGAAGTCGCGCACAAACTCCTGCACAGCAGGTATATACGTGGTTCCGCCGACCAGAAGTATATCATCGATCTCATCTGGTGCGAGCGCAGCATCGTCCAATGCCTGTTGCATCGGCTTTCTTGTCCGTTCAATGAAATCATAGATGAGTTCGTTAAATTCCTGCCTTGTGAGTGTGTAACTGAACGCAATTGGCGTACCCCGCCCGCTCTTGCTCAGGTATGGTAAATTGACGGTCGCGCGTTCCCGATCCGACAGTTCTATCTTCACGCGCTCAACTTCTTCCCTGAGCGACTGAAGCAATGCCATGTTCCCACCCTTCTTCTTTTTAAGGTCTATTTTATGCTTTTCCTTTATCTTATCGACGATGAACTCCTCGAGCCGGGAATCGATGTCGTCGCCGCCAAGGTGGTTGTCACCACTCGTTGCATCGACATCAAAGAACCCGCCGCCGATGGTGAGGACTGAGACATCGAACGTGCCACCTCCAAAGTCGTAGACAAGGATTTTCCGCTCATCGTCCTCCTGAAACCCGAACGCCAGTGCGGCGGCTGTTGGCTCATTCAATATCCCGCGCACGTTCAAGCCCGCAATCTCGCCTGCATCCTTGACCGCCTGCCGCTGCGAGTCCATGAAATATGCGGGCACCGTTATTATGACGTCAGTAATGGGGGTTCCGATCCGCGTCTCAGCATCGGAAACGAGTTTCTTGATGATGTGGGCTGCCACATACTCCGGCGGATACGACTCATTGCCGATCCGCACCGTGTGGTCGGTGCCCATGTGCCTCTTGATCGACGCAACAGTTCGATCAGGGTTCGCTATGATGTTGCGCTTTGCAGCGCTTCCTATCACTACGTCTTTTGCATCCTTAAAATACGCAACAGACGGCGTAACACGCTCGTTTTCGCTGTTCTCTATGATTGTTGGCTCGTCGAATTCGATGAACGCCGCTCCCGAGTTGGTCGTGCCAAAATCAATTCCGATCACTTCTCTTTGCATTTTCTATTCACCTGTTGTCAAACCCAGAATACTGTGGATACCGTGAATGGGGATTTTTTGCTCTTTTCTTCTTCTGTGTCGTCTTTCCCACCCGCCTCCCTGTCAATCACCGTTTCTTCTCCCGCGCCCGCCCCGCCACTCTCAAGCTTATGCAGCAGTTTTTCCCGCTCCTCTAACAGTTCTGTGTTGTACCTGCTCAGTGCGAGGCTCTCTATTGCCACTTTATCCTTTGTAGCCCTCAGTTCATCCAGATTCTCACGAGCAAGCTTTAACTCCCTCTCTGCTTCTTCGATCTCACCTGCCAGTACTTCTCTGCGTTGCACAAGCCCGCGAATCTCCTCTGATTCCGCATCCACCAGTCTCTTTGCTTCTTGTAACTCCCTTTCCGCCATGGACAACTCGTCACTGCGCTCTACTATCATCCGCTCTATTCTTGATTGTTCCTCGACGTTCCATGCCCTTTTTTCATCCATGGTCGTCAATTCATAATTCAGTGCTTCCTTTTCCCCCGCAATCTCGGTTATCTTGTTTGATAGCTTTTCTCGCTCTTCTGACAGCTCTTTGTTATACTTGCTCAGTGCGATACTCTCGACAACGATCTTATCCTTTTTAGCACTCATTTCAGCATAATTCTCATTGATGGCAGATAATTGCCTCTTCGATTCTTCTGTCTCGGCTGCCAACGCCTCTTTACGTTGCTCAAGTCCAATAACCGCGGGTTCTGCCTCTTCTTTTCTTTTTGTCCACTCTTCGTCCCTTTTTTTGAATTCTTTCTCTCGCAGATCGAGTTCTTTAACTGAATTCCGGAGCGTTTCCTCGTTTTGGACCAATTCACGTGCTCGTTCCTCCAGCTTCTGTTCCCGCTCCTTTAGCTCTATTAACTCCTGTTCGAGCGACCCTTTTCCAAACCACCTCATAAATCTCGATATCATCGTTTTGGGCTTCTCTTCTATAGTTTTCACCTCTTCTTTTGCCGGTTCGCCGCCGCCCTTGGAGATTATTACCTCAGCCGGTCTGATCAGCTCGTTGTTCAGCATATACCCATTTCTCACAAGGGACAGAATAGTCTTGTCAGGAAGAAGAGAGTCATGCGTAACCTCTATTGCTGTGTGCAGTTCATCGTTGAACCGTCCGCCTACTGATGGCGTAATCGGAGTTATCCCTGATGCGTCCAGCAACTGGTTGTAGGTCATCTCCATGTTGCTCCGCGTCCCCTCTGCCATCCTGTCCACGACCTCGCAGCCCCATTCACCTACAGCCCCAGCTCCATCTCCCGCCCCATCTCCTCTGCCATAGCTGTATATTGCACGTTCGAGCGTATCAGCGACATTGAGCAATTGCCTGGCTAATTCGCCGGATGTTTTCCTTCGTATCGCCTCTTCTTCATTCTGCGTCCGATCTTTATATCGTGCGAAGTCGGATTTCATCTTCTCGGCTTTAGCTTTCAGCGATGCAATTAACTCGTCCTTCTCGTCCAGCTCCTTCTTCGAAACCACTACGATCTCGCTCGGCTCACTCATCGCATTCTCCGCATTCTCTTTGACAGGCATTCCGCATCTGATGATGATGGGGGCGGGATCGATTTAAATATTTTGGATATCCGCTTCAAATTAAGCGATAACCGAGGCACTATCTAAAAAATCGGTGATTCATGATAATCGTCGTAAATGCAGATTTCATACATTTATGCAGATGTTGCCTTAAATCAGTGAAATTCGTGTTAATTTGTGACTAATATGGCTTTTAGCCACAGATTAACACTGATTTCCACAGATTGAGGTTTTTAGGTATATCTTCCAGAAAGACTGAAGATGAGTCTCACCATACTTTTTGAAGTGGATACGTCGTTGGAATGATGCCCGGTTACGCCTCTCCTTCACTGCAGATTCTTGACACCTTCGGCGCAGTTTTGATTATGGGGCGCGGGCAACGTCCCCTCCCTTTTCTTCGTTGTTACGGCACGGGTTTTCGGATGTTCTGAAAGACCGTTCCATGCCCCGGAATGATGTAGTCAGCAATCTCGGTTATCGCCTGCTGACTTATGCAGGATTGCTCAATAGAAAAGAAATCAGCGTTGTAATCCCAGAACTTCCCCTCCAGATAGTAGGACTGTGACACAATGGCATCCCCTGCAATGACGATGCAGGGATCTTCGATTCTGACCGCCCATTCGCCAAACACCCCCCGCATCTGCTGTGTGATCTCGTCTGGCGAGAGAACAAGCGATGCATGGTCTCTGGTGTGTCCCGGCGTTGCCATCACCATGACCCCTTCTGTTATATCCTCCAGGTCGCCGATCTCCCGGCACTCGAATGCGAGCCCCTTATGCGATCGGAACGCCAGAATTTCGGCGCAATCGAAGAGATCCAGATTTCCGAAGTGATCGCCATGCCAGTGCGTGATGAAGACAGAATCGATGTCCTCCGGGCGGAGTCCGTGATCTTCCAGTGCGTTTATCAGGCGTCTTCGATTTCGTTTCCTGTTTTCTTCGGCAGAGTTCTCCTCATAGTCAAATCCAGTGTCAACGAGAATCTTTCTGTCATCGGTCTCTATGTACACGACGTTCGATCCCGCGCCGATCCCGCAGAAGTACTTCATGGCTCTCACACTCGGGTCCGGTATCTCGAACGACTCAAATGTGAGCGTACCTATCTTAATCAGCTTTATCTTCCGTATCGCCATCTTTACAGCCCCTTTGCAGCACCTGTACGTGTTTAGCTAACCATGAGATTACACAGATTTCCACGAGAAAGTATGAGGTGGCAAGATATAAAATGCAAACCCACCCCGCACCATTGTATGCACTACCCTCTTCTTGTGTTAATCTCACAAAATCTCGTGGTTTTCACATAGGGTGATGAAAGGATGTGTATACCCCGTACTGAATTGGTCCCATTTTTGGGCACTGTTCAAAAATCCAGTGATAGCCGAACATTGTACCTCATTCTCACATCATTCTCATACGTTGCAGGTTGTAAAACCATTTCATGATGGATTTCACCTCGGATTGCGATGGCAAGCCGAGG
>JAYEFS010000211.1:0-3306 GCA_034658695.1 Methanobacteriota archaeon
CCGTTCGACGACTCAAAAGTTGCGGGTATGCCGTAATCCCGTATTAGCTGTGGCTATCTACTCTTTTCTTCAAAATGACCTATTTTTATGACTTTTGTGTAGTTTTGTGTGAGTGGTGCGCGGATTAGATGGAAACTCGATGTGAAATCCGTCATGAAATGGTTCTACCACCTGCAACATGCGAGAATGATGTGAGAATGGGGTGCAATGTTTAGCTATCACTGGATTTTTGAACAGCGCCGAAAATTGTACAGAAGATATGGAAGCGGTCATATAGCATGCATTGATGATACCGTTGTAGCTCGTGATAAAACGTTCAAGAAGGTATTTGAAACCGTAAAAGAGAACGGTTTGCTTGGGGATAAGCATCTTATATTTAGATTCATACCGCCCGAGGAGTCTGTTTGTGTCTATCATCTCTGTAGTTAAGTATCCATACAGCAGGAGGTACCTCTTAACGTTCGATTGTGAGGTTGTTTATCCTGAGATTCCGATATCCTTGCAAACGAAGTATGGTGTTATCAAAGAGATGTTCCTTGTGGATACTGGTGCCGGTATCACAACTCTGCCAAATTATGCGAGATATCTGTTTGAAGAGACTCCGGCGAAGTGTGATCATGAAATGTACGGCGTTGGTGGCAGTTCAAGAGTCTGGAAATCAGAGATAACAATAAAACTCGCTGGAGAATGGATTCAGATCAGATACATCTTTGCAGAGCACGATGATATTCCCTTCATTCTTGGTAGATTGGATGTATTCGGACAGTTCAATATGAGATTTGATGAAACAGAAATCCACGTCGAACTGCAAGGTTAAGTGAATTGAAACAATGAGGCAAACCGAATGTAACTATCCGCAAGCGTTTCGCTTGCGAAAACTCCCTCGGGCCGCGACGACCAGATCGCCCGCCGATGCAGTGGGTCGTGATAGAGCTTACCGATGCTGATATATTCTGGATTGTAGCCACCGGCGGCTGGGACCCCGCAACAGACGTAAACCACGACAGACAGATCACCTCGCTCGACGCGCTGCTATCCTGCAGGCGGCGGCTGGCAGCATAGAATTATGACCAAGCGGACGCGAAGATACACGCATGAAAAGAATTGAATTCCACAACAGGGAAAAGGAGACAAAAGAGATCCTGGATCTTCTGGATTCCGAACCATCTCTGATCACCTTCGTCTACGGACCGATAAACTCCGGAAAGACCACGCTGATCAACCACCTGATAGGGCAACTGCAAGGGGGGTATGCCACATTCTATATCAACCTGCGCGGACGGTTCATCACAGATTATGAGGATTTCCTCAATGTGTTATTCGAGATCGACGAAGGAGGCGTGATTGATAATATCAGCGAGTATGCGCAGTCGGCACTGAAGGATTTGAAGATACTCAGCGGGATTCCGATACCGACAAACTTGTTTGAACAGATATTCGAGAAGAAAGATAAAAGTAAAGATATGTTTAGATATATCGAGAGTTTATTTGCGGAGATATCAAAGAAGCGTGTGCCGGTACTGGTAATCGATGAGTTACAGGTGATTGGGGATATGAAAATCAATGGACTTCTGATTTACAAATTGTTCAATTTCTTTGTGCGACTCACAAAGGAGTTGCATCTGGCACACATATTCGTGATCACTTCTGACTCGCTCTTCATCGAGCGGATTTACAGCGAGGCGATGCTCTCCGGGCGATGCAGGTATCTCGCGGTGGATGATTTTGATTACGAGACGACTATGGATTTTTTGGACAAGTATAACTTTAATGATATGGAAAAGGAGGTTGCATGGGAGTATTGTGGCGGAAAGCCGGTGTGTCTGGTTGAACTGGTGAGCCGTGAAAAGAGGGAAGAAAAAGCCAGAGAGATGCTTGGAATAAGAACGGGTCAGATTGAAGGGCTTATAGAAGATGCAAAGGAATTCGGATATAAGATATCTTATGATAAAGAAGAGATCGTGTTAAATGACGAAGATTTACTAAAAGGGATCGAGAGGTTCGGAAGCGAGGAGTATCTCAAGGCAGGTGAGCTTCCAAAACCGATCAAACTCGGTCTAATCAAAGCGAACATTCTCTTCCTTGACCCGGTTAAACAGATCATTAAGCCGCAATCACAGCTGAATCTGCTTGCGATACGGAGGGTGTTAGAGGGGGTGTAGGGCGTAAATGATCATACCCCACAAATTGCGGGGCATGACCCGCGCGCTGCTGGTTGCGGTCGCGGTGGTGCTTGTGGTGGCGGTTCCGCCCCTTGCGATGCTGCAATGCCCGGGCGCATGCCGATGTCAGCAATGATGGCTCACATTGCCCAGGCGCTCTCATGATCCTGCAGGCTGCGGCTGATGCACTGGATTTATGAACCCCACATCATAGAAACATCACTGGTTCTATCGGATTCTGTGGTTCTCGAAAAAACTACTTGTATTGATAGTCATTTTGCCAATCATATTATAAACTAATAGACCTATACTACTCTTTCATGAGTCTCCAGGGCACTTATAAACCTGAAGATAAAGATCTCGAACCTGTTTTGGTATTACAGCAGGCGCATATTCTGCCGTTAATCATTCACGAAAGAAGATGCAATCTGGAAAAAGATTTTGATCCTTTGGCACATAAATCAAAGCAGATTTGTATATTCATCGAACAGGAAGAGTACAACCATATATTGGGTGATGCTAAAGCGTTTCGCATGTAGTTAGATGGTGTGATTGAGCAATGTCCGGAACTATTCCCGGTTATGATCCAGCAAGGGTATATATTGCATGATATCCTTCCGGAGTCCAAGAAAATGCCAGGAATTCGTTTGCGGCGTATTAAAGTAAAGACAAAGGACGGTAATGGAAATGATGTATTTACCATCCGCCCCTCCTTTGTAATGCCGTATATGGTCGGTTACACTGATGATGTGGAGAAACCCCTGTTTTTACGCTGCTGGGGGGTCCCCCATTGGGCATTGACGCATGTCTTTGGGCGTGATGCACAGTACTGGTATCGTATCGATAATCACATCGGTCGCAACAGTGTAGTTGGCACGACTGTGAACAATCCCGATGATCTGCCGGAAGATCTCCTGGCAGATGAGAAACACACCCGCTTTAACGGCCAAAAGGTGTACATCGCAACCACGGTGGCAAATGATTGTGTTTTGGGTGCGTCTGTGAGTTTAGATGCGGATACGGAAGGTTTGACAGAAGCTTATGGTCATTTCAAGACCGAGGCCAATAACGTATCTCATGACTATGAACCCAAAACAGTCGCTACGGATGGCTGGACCGCCACAAAATTAGCATGGCAACACTT
>JAYEFS010000212.1:0-3303 GCA_034658695.1 Methanobacteriota archaeon
AAACGCGCCGTATTCAGCGCGCCACTTATCTATTGTCCATTGAGGACGGGGTGACAAAAAGGAACAAAAATGGCAAGGTTTTGGGATGTGGAACTCACCCGAATATGGAGAGTTTTCATCACCCCACCTTGATCCTGCCGACATCGCCTGCGCCCGCGTCCAGGATGGACTTTTGGAAGTTGTATGTCTTCGGAACCGTCCACCCATCGCTTTTTGCATTCGCGATTATCGTATCAACGGTCGTGTTGAAGTCGTAAGGACTCTTCGCCTCGTGAATCATCATCCCGGGTGCTGCCATCTTCATTACAAACATCACGACGATTACGCCGAGAACGAATCCGCCGAGCGCGGTGATTGCTGTTTTTGTCCTATCATCCATGTTGTTCCTCCGGTATCATCTCATTTGTTTGTGTCATTCGTGTCTGCGAAACCATCGTATAGTTCTGGTTTCAGATCACGAATAAATAAAATAAAAGAGAGTGGATGGACAAAACCATCCACCCCGCCATCTCAATCGATTCAGTTCCGCCTCCGCAGCAGATACGCTACAGCCATAAGCCCACCGAGTGCCGGTACAATCCCGAAACCTGGAGTACATGTTTCTTCAGGACACGTATAGGTATCTGTGTCGCCATTCGAACGGAAATCGGCAAGATTCAGAATCTCGCCCGGCTTTGTTGCGCTGATCAAGTTTTCTGATGCGTCCTTCTCGACATCGTATCCGAGCGCCTCAAAGTCGACCGCATGATCTTTGTGACAGTCCGCGCAGGTCAACGCTTCGTCCTTCGGCGAGACCCCATGGAATAGCCCCATATACCGCTTGGCATCCACATACTGGACCGGATCGAATATCCTGCCTGTTGCATCAAAGATTGCCTGAGTCATGTTATCGGTCGTCTTAACGGTCATAACCTTGAATGGCAGTATATGTATGCCGTCCCATGGCTGCCTGCCACGATGCAGTCTTGCTGCGTATATCTTTGACGCGGAATCATTGATGCTCCCAACTGGCTTTGCCATTACAACAACTCCATCGTCGTCAAGCACGGCAGGGTCAGCGAGATCCATGATCTCAGACCACCTGTTCCACCAGACATGTATCGGTGCAGGGTTACTCTCACGCACGATCATCTCGTGGTGCATAACTTCCGCACCCAGATGTTCGAGATGCCGGGTCTCCCAGTTCCGGGAGATCTCAACGGTCTGCTCCTTGCCGTACGCTGTGACGTGGCAGGCTGTGCAGTAGATCCTGTCCGTGTGCTTGTTGTACATCGACCCCTTGGAATGTGGTTCACTGCCATGACATCTTCTGTCGTCACAGGTGACCGGGAGATCGGTGTCATCGACACGTAGGTCCATGCCTCTGCCTGACACATGATGATCCACGAATGTGTGACAGTCCTGGCATGTCATGTTAGCACTCATGTGAACATCGAGGTCTCGTGAGACCTCGGCTGCACCCATAGAAAGTTCGAGATCGCCCCGTTTGTTGTTGTCGCCACCGCCCGCTGTTGCATGGCAGCGCAGGCACATCGCACGCGTGGGTATCATGACGTTTCGAGCCGCTGCGGTCGCATCGATCAATGGGTCAGGACCGGTCATGGTCTTCTTGTAGTTCGGCGCATGGCAGATCAGGCAGTCGATCTTCTCGATCGGACAGATCATCTTCTTAACTGCACAATCACATTCGCATTTGCAGCAGGTACCAGCTCCTGCGTGGCACTTTCCGCACATAGCTTCATTCGATTGGGTGCCCACGCAGAAATCATTCACGCCCAAGACTTTACCGGTCATGTTGCCCACCTTCCCAACGACGTGTGTCGCCTCGCCCCTCCAGGTATTATGGATGGACGTCAAGAAGTCCTCACCTTCCTTTTGATGACATGCAAGACAGGTCTCCGCACCAGTATACTCGCCGATCCCGGCGTGTGATCCGGTAGCTGCCGTTGCAGTCGTTGTGGTTGACAAGATCAGCAGGCAGAACAGCAGAACAATAGAGAACCTCGCCACTGCGGTACGATACAGGGGGGAGGCGGTCGCATTTTGCATATTCATTTCCTATCCCTCTTCATATAGATCGGTCTAATGCGCGATCTCACAGCACCCGCGTCTTCTCCTTTGGTCTTGGTGTCTTCACGACAAGAAAACGAAATACCGAGTCGCTTTCATTCAGCAGACGGTGTGGAACTCGTGCAGGACTCTCGATGAGCTGATCTGCCACAACCTCCTCTCGTTCGCCACCGATCTCAACGACGCCGCGTCCTTCAAGTATGTAGAAGAAGACGTCCACCGGGGTTGCGTGGAGTTTCAGCGCTTCCCCTGGCTGCAACATAATGTGCACTGCCTGGGAATGCTCGGTGTCATGAATCATCGACGCATGAACGCCATGCGGGTTTGGAGATACTGGTGCACTTATAGCGTCAACGATCTTCATCAGAGCACTCCTTTCGCAAACTCCTCGAACCCGACCCGGTCGATGAAGTCGCCAATCCGCTCCTTTGGCTTTGCATTCGAGGTGTAGTAGTCAAAGACGCTCTGCGCAACCTTCTTCGCATCGTCGATCGACTCGACGTAGGTCAGCTCCTGTGCAATTCTCGGCTTCTTGCCAGCCTCGCCTCCGACGACCACCTTGAAGCCTTTCTTGAATCCGAAGAATCCGAGGTCCTTGACCCAGGACTCGCCGCAGCAGTTCGGACAGCCGGATACGCCGATCTTGAACTTCGCGGGGAGGCTCATGCCGTGGTACGCGTCATGCAGAGCCATCCCGAGCCCGAGACTGTCTGCGATGCCTTTCTTACAGAAGGCAGTTCCCGGACAGATCTTGACGCTCCGGACGCATAGCCCGATTGCAGCACCCGGACTCATCTCGAGGTCCTTCCATGCGCTATCGATGTCTTCTTCCTTCAAGCCCACAATAACCATCCGCTGTGCGCTTGTTATCTTTATCGCGGCTGCACCGTACTTCTCGGAAACATCCGCAATCTTTCGCAGTGCATCAGGCGATACCACGCCTGCCGGAGTGTCAGGCGCTATCGCGTACGTCTCTCTGTCTCTCTGCACGACTGCTCCCTTCTCTGGTAGGTCGTTCTTCTTTTCATCAGCCATTCCTAACACCTCTGTTGCCACAATTTCGGCATTACTGTACACTTTGTCTGTTCAATTGTTGCTTTCATTTCTATCACCTATCAGGTATTACCATCCATGCGCATCAAATCGCATGAGAATTCCTTTCAGCCCTGCTTTATGCCGGGCTTCGTCTTTGGATGCTCGCTCAAAGAACCGAGCTGCATCGATGTTGCCTTC
>JAYEFS010000213.1:0-13429 GCA_034658695.1 Methanobacteriota archaeon
GACGGCGTCCGGATGGAGCTCTAACACTGCTTCATAATTAGGGGAGAATAATGATCTCACATCCGGACAATCGCTGAACTCCGAGAAGGGTAAACTCGTCCACTTCTGATTCCCTTTTTTATCAACACCAATTATTTTATCATTCTCCAGCTTTAGCGATCGCATCGTTTCAAGAGTGTATGGGCGAAAGACAACGATACTTTTTATCGGCTTTTGAATCGTCAACGTCCTATCAGCGCCATCGATTACCGTAAGCTCCTTCTCTTTTCCCAGTATGGTTAGCTCGATCTGCGTAACATCCTGCATGTTGATCTTGCCGTCGTGCTTGCCATCTGCAAGTTCTGTCTTGTCCCTGTATTCGAGGATGATCAGTTCGGTGTAGGTCACATCCTGCATGTTTATCGTGTTGTCCTCGTTCGCGTTCCCGAAGATTTCGAGGGTGTAGTCTGATGCTGCTGCGGGGAGCGCCATCAAGAGCATGGTCATCCCAACCAATATACTTGTTTTCATATTCATCGCCTCATAACATACTTTTCATGTTTTTCGTGTTACTCTCTTGAGTTATCGTCCTGTTGCTCGATGTCATTCTTGTTAGCTTGCCGGTGGCGGGTAGACGGGGATCAAATCTTCGGGGCATTCTACACCTAAGAAGCGCTCGAGATATTCTTTGTAGATGTCTTCCGGATATAGGTCGAACTCCGGATGTAGCAATTTAGCCCAATATGTGAGGCCAACTACACCATCCAACCCGTAAAGAGGTTCAGCACAACACGCGTAAACCTCGTTTTTTTTAACCGCCGTTATGAGCTCAGCTCCGGGACGACCCTTGATATCATCTACCACCTCTTCAGGAGCGTCAATGTTATCCCAACACCATGATGGTGATGTAGATTTTTTTACGAATATCACATCGGGATTCTCCGTTATCACCCATTCCCACTCTACATACGGCCAAGCCACACCCAAATCACCAGCAATATTGATTCCACCTGCCCTGACGCACAGGTCGTGATCTGTAGAGCCAGGTCCCGCAGCCTTAATAGCACTCAATCCCTTTCCCCTAGAAGCCCATTCCATGAACACCGTTTGCTTTTCTTCCTTAGTCAATCCCTCCACGAGACTTTTGAGTTCATCTTCGTGTTCCTTGCACCAATCATTGTATTCTTTTGCCTCATTCCTCTTATTAAGGATGTATCCTAGCTTTTCCACTTCGGATCTTATAGTTCGTTGCGTGTAGAAATTCAGTGCAACCGCTGTGATACCAGTGGGCTCTAAACGCTCTTCAACCCCTGAAATTTTGCTCGCGTAGTCTATGACTATGTCAGGAGTAAGTGCGACAATTGCTTCATAGTCCGGCACACTATATGTTCCTATGATTGGTTTTTTGCTCATTTCGGGCAAATAATAGCTCTTCTGTGCCACTGAGTCAATTATACCCACTACTTTATCTGATTCTCCAAGGATTGCTACTGCCTCAGCAACATGGGTCTTAAGAATGATTACCCTTTCTACCGGTTTCTTCACCGTAACCGTCCTCTCAGCAGAATCCAGAATTGTTAGCTCCTTCTCCCGTCCCAGAATGATCAGTTCGATCTGCGTCACATCCTGCATGTTGATACTGCCGTCGTACTTGCCGTCTGCGAGTTCTGTCTTGTCCCTGTATTCGAGGATGATCAGTTCGGTGTACGTCACATCCTGCATGTTGATCGTGTCATCCTCGTTCGCGTTTCCGAAGATTTCGAGCGTGTAATCTGATGCCGCTGCCGGCAGTGCAAGCAGCAGCAACGCCATGGTCATTCCGACCAATATTGCGTTTGTTTTCATATTTATTACCTCCTTTATATTCATTCCCATCAACTCTCTTCAAATGGCGGATACACGAATACGCCGTGCGTATCCAGGAAATCATCAGGCAATTCCTGGTACTCTGTTATGTATTCCTGATGTATCGCATCCGGATCCAACTCCTCGAATAACTCCGGATGGAACCACTTTGCCATGTATGCTATGCCCACAAAGTGTCTTGCTCCCTCGATGGGGCTACCATGAACCGCGTAAACCCGTTCGTCTTTCACTGCTTCAACCTTAGCCAGTTCAGGACGATTGATGATCTCAGTTATTGCATCAGTCAGCTCGGTTATATCTGCGCCCAGATAATAACTGTCAGCCCCTGATGACCCTGGCTTTTTGACTATGATCTCCGGATTGCGTTTTATCACCTCCTCAGCGTCCACCTTTGGATAGCCCGAGAGATCGCCGAAGATGTTGTTTCCACCTGCTGCCGTTACTTTCGCATGATATCCGGAACCTTCACCGCCAGTCCCGTAAGGACTCCTGCTTTCAAAGTAGACTTTTGGTCTATCCGCCTCCGGAATTTCATCGACTGCATCTTTGATCGTATCCATAACTCCACTATAGAAATCGATGTACTCCAGAGCTTCATCCTCCTTATCTATGATGTATCCAAGCCTTCTTATCTCATCTACATGGGTCTCCGGCCTCCAGCAGTCGAAAGCAACTACAGTAACACCTGGAAGCTTTTCAGCATGTTTTTCGAGGCTTGATGTTCCCACGATCACCAGGTCCGGATGCAGGTTGAGTATCGCCTCATAGTCCATTGGCCTCGTTCCAATGCATGGCAGCTCGCTGAACTCCGGGAAGTACGCATCGCCTCCTTTGACCCTACTGGTGATGCCGACTATTCTATCCTTCTCCAGTTTGAGTGACCGCATCACTGAAACGACGTCTGATGGAGTGGGAAAGATCCTTTCCACTGGCTTACTGATCGTCACTGGTACTTCAGTGATATCGGCAGATCCCGCAGTGCCCCGTGTATACATACTTACGGTAAGCTCCAACTCCCTCCCGAGAATGACAAGCTCGATCTGGGTCACATCCTGCATGTTGACTTTGCCGTCGTACTTTGCGTCCGCGAGATCTGTTCGGTCTCTGTATTCGAGGATGATCAGTTCGGTATAGGTCACATCCTGCATGTTGATCGTGTCATCTTCGTTCGCGTTACCGAAGACGCCGAGTGTGTAGTCGGATGCAGCCACGGGCAGCGTACAGCAGAGCAGCAAACATAAGGCTATTCCAACAAATATGTTCGTCTTCATATATATCATCTCCTTTTTATTCATTCCCATCAACTCTCATCAGACTGCGGATATACGAAGACACCCTGCTCACCCAAATCATAATCCAGCCCCTGGAATCTTGTGAGATACTCCTGATGGGTCGCCTTCGGATCCAGGTCTTCGAAGAGTTCCGGATAGAACCATTTCGCCAGATACCCGATGCCCACAAAGTCTCTTGCCCCGCGATAGACGTCATTTGTAACTACGTAGACATTTCCGCTCTCTACGGCCGGTACTTTCTGCAGTTCAGGGCGGTTCATGACCTCTTCTTTCATCGCCTCTAACTCTGCCGTATCGTCTACATCCAGCAGATAGCCACCTGCCCACCTGTGTATCCATATTATGAACTCGGGATCTCGCTCTATCACCTCTTCCGCATCCACAGCAGCACCAGTACTGAAAAGATCGCTGAAGACGTTATCACCTCCGGCAGCCACAATCATCTGATGCTCTACGGATCCCACACCATAAGTTGTGTAGAATTTCCTTAACATGCAGACTTTTGGTTTATCTTCCTCTGAAATCCCTTCCACGATCTCCATGATGGGCATTTTGCACCCCTCGTAGAAATCAATGAACTTTGCTGCCTCTTCCCCTTTATCAAGTATATATCCAAGCTTTCTTGTCTCTTCTATGTACCATTCTGGCTTGAAGCAGTCAAAAGCAACCACTGCAATACCGGGATCGGCATCATGAAGAATGCCATCAATCTCCTCAAGACGATCCGGCCACTGAGTCCCATAATAGAAGACAACATCGGGTTGTAGCTCCAGTATCCTTTCGAAATCTGGGGTCTTTCCCGATCCAATGCTCGGGAAATCGCTGAATTCCGGGAAGAATATATTGTCTGTTGTGACGGCACGGGTAACGCCGACTATGTTACCCGTTGCTTTGAGTGAACGCATCGTTTCAAGGACATTTCTGTTTACGATGATGATCCTCTCAACCGGCTTCTTCACGGTAACTGTTCTGTCCGCGGTATCGATGAGCGTAAGCTCCTTCTCTCGTCCCAGAATGATCAGTTCGATCTGCGTCACATCCTGCATGTTGATCTTGCCGTCATACTTGGCGTCTGCGAGATCTGTTCTGTCCCTGTACTCGAGGATGATCAGCTCAGTATACGTCACATCCTGCATGTTGATCGTCTCATCCTCGTTCGCGTTCCCGAAGATGCCGAGAGTGTAGTCTGATGCTGCGGCTGGGAGTGCGAGGAGCAGTAGGCTTATGGTTACTCCAAGCACTGTTGTATCTGTTTTCATATTCATCATCTCCTTTTTATTCATTCCCATTAACTCTCCTCCAGTGGTGGATACACGAACACACCGTGCTCATCAAGGCTTAATTTCCATTGTTTGTCTATGGATAATCTATCTCCAGCGGTGGATACACCCATACGCCGTGCTCAGTTACACTGTAGTCCAGATCTTCGTGGAATATATCCAGATACTCCTGATGGATAGCCTGTGGATCCACATCCTCAAATAATTCAGGATGGAACCACTTTGCCATGTACATGATGCCCGCCACATAACCCGGTGAGTACAGGATATCTGAAGCGAGAAGGCAAACTCTGCCATCCTTCACCGCTGCAACATTGGCAAGTTCAGTACGGTTCATAACCTCCGCCCATCGTTCAATCATCTCTGATGGATCATCCTCCTCGTAACCTGAACCGCCGTACTGGTGTTTGAAGATGATATCAGGATTTTTTACGATCACCCATTCCTCATCCACCTTTGGAAATGATCCACCTGGCAGATCAGCAGCTATATTGATGCCGCCTGCCATGATGCACATCTGATGCGCTCCGGAGGTCTTGCTATAGGTTCCATAAGGTTTGGTAGCCCATTCCAGATACACTCGCGGCTTTTCATCTTCTGAAAGCCCACCGACTACCTCGTTGATGGTGTTCATGTGTTCACCCTCGAAATCGATATACTCATGAGCCCTCTCCACTTTTCCAAGGATATATCCAACCTTTTCCATGTCATGTGCCATACTCTCTGGTTCATAGAACGGCAGCTTGACCACCGTGACCGGAAGATCCTTAAAGATATTATCTGTCTTTTCTGAGTAGGACGAACCTCCGTATGTAATAATAAGGTCTGGATTCAGGCTAAGTATCGCTTCCACGTCCAGACTGTTCCATTTTCCAACAGATGGTAGCTTGGAAAGCTTTGGGAAGAATACATCACTTGTCGGGATATATGAGGTAACACCAACCACCTTATCTTCTGAGTCTAATACCTTTATTGCCTCGGCAACATCAGTGTTCAAGAGGATAATGCGATTTACCGGTTTCTTGACCGTTACAGGCTTTCCATTAGGGTGGGTGCCTGTGACGGTGTCATCGAGAATCGTAATCTCCTTCTCTTTTCCCAGTATGACGAGCTCGATCTGGGTCACGTCCTGCATGTTGATCTTGCCGTCGTACTTGGCGTCTGATAGTTCTGTTTCGTCTCTGTATTCGAGGATGATCAGTTCTGTGTAGGTCACATCCTGCATGTTGATCGTGTCATCCTCGTTTGCATTGCCGAAGATTCCAAGCGTGTAGTCAGATGCTGCGGCTGGCAGTGCCAGCAAGAGCATCATGGTTATTCCAACTAATATGTTTCTTTTCATATATATCGTCTCCTTTTTATTTATTCCAATCAACTCTCCTCCAGCGGCGGATACACGAATACGCCATGCTCGTCCAGATCATAGTCCAGTCCTTGGAATTCTGTCAGATACTCCTGATGAATCGCCTGTGGGTCCATGTCCTCAAAGAGCTCCGGATAGAACCACTTTGCATAGTATGCGATGCCTATGATGCATTTCGGTCCAGTCATAAAGACAGACATCGAGTAGACACGACCATTATTTACAGCGTTGACATTAACCAATTCAGGGAGGTTCATAACTTCTTCTCGGAAAGCTATCAGTTCTGCCGGATCATCCACACCATAGCCGACCTTTGTGGGATCCTCCATCACCCTCCTGACGATGACATCGGGATTCTGCACAATCACCCATTCTGCATCCACCGTAACACTCGTGGTCGAACCTCCAGGAGGTATAGGTAAATCGGCAGCGATATTTCTTCCGCCGGCTATGTCGATCATCGCATGATAGCGACTGCCAGGGATGCCAGTTTTGTACATACCATACGTCATAGTATATGCTCGTGTCTTCTCACCCTCAGAAAGCTCCTCTGTTTGATCTCCGATCGTGTCGATGAGCGCATCATACCAATCGGTATATACCTCTGCCTCATCTTCCCTGTCGAGGATGTATCCAAGCTTTCTCACATTTTCTGTGAAGGTTACTGGTGTAACAAAGTCAAGAGCAACAATCGAGACACCAGGGAGCTTCTCCTTCAGTTCAGCCTTCTGTTGTCTCACAGATGGCCATACTGATTCAGACGTTGCATGTGGCGTGTAGGGTATGAAGACATCTGGCTGGAGGTTGAGTACCGCCTCATAGTCTATATCACCCCATTTTCCAACAAATGGCAACTTGCTGATCTCCGGGAAATACGCATCACCATATCGTATAACCTGATCGGTGATGCCCACGATCTTATCTTCCGCATCGAGTGCTCGCAGTACGTCAGGGGCATCGGACATTACGATTATGATGCGGTTCACTGGCTTCTCTACGGTTTCCGCTTCTCCAGTGACATCCATGAAGGTAATCTCCTTCGCATTCCCGAGTATGACAAGCTCGATCTGGGTCACATCCTGCATGTTGATCTTGCCATCGTACTTGGCATCCGAAAGCTCTGTCTCGTCCCTGTATTCGAGGATGATCAGTTCGGTGTACGTCACATCCTGCATGTTGATCGTGTCATCCTCGTTCGCGTTCCCGAAGACGCCAAGTGTGTAGTCTGATGCAGCCGCCGGCAGCGCCAGCAGCAGCAATCCAATGGTCATTCCGACCAGTATCGTATTCATTCCCATCGTATAGTTCCTCCTTATGGTGTTATTTTGTACGATGTACACACAATATCTGCTACATAATATGGGCTTGTCATAACTACTCCAGTCTGAACTTAAAACTTTCGATTAACATCGTATTACAAACCGATAGTCGTAGAACCAACTTGTCGTACCACACACCGCAGACCGCGCCCTTATGGACGCGAGCCCGCGCACACCTCTACATACGATCACAGGGCAGTGTGATTTCACTCCCGACTCATCCGCACCAGCAAGAAGATAAACAGCGGAATGCCGATGAGACCTGTTATCACGCCCACCGGGATGACATCGGGTGCAATCACGCTTCTCGCAACAATGTCCGTTCCAACGATCAACAGAGCACCGATAAGCCCGGAAGCAGGGATCAAAAGCCTATTATCCCGCCCTGCAACCATGTATGCCAGATGAGATGCGATCAGACCTAAAAATGCGATCGTTCCAGTGAAACGAACCGTGCCTGCAACAAGCAAGGAAGCAAGTACCATCAAAACCACCCTCTCCTGCCCTTTGTCCACGCTGACCGCCTCAAAATCCCTCAACCTCCTGATATACAGATACACAACCAGCAGAGCGCAGCAAATAAGCAGAAGAGGAACAAAGAGCCTGAGATTCGCCCACGAAGCCCGCTCAAGGATGCTGACCGACCATGTCATCACCACACCGACGGCTCCAGGTCTGTCAAAGAGGATAATTGCCGGCAGGAACCTGGTGAACGTCCATACCATGCCAATCCCGACGCACGCCACCAGGATTTTCGATGTCACCTCTCCCGCCCCTCCTTTCCATCTTCGCAGCCCCATAACAATGAAGAAAGCAATAAGAGCGAATAATACAAGTGATGCGGGATCAAAGATGAATGCGTAGCTCCGTGTCAGTACCAGCCAGACGAAGGACGCACCAAGGATCACTTCTATTGTTATTCGTATAGCAGCCTCCCGCCCTTTGTTTGTCAGATAGAGGATGAAGAGGGATGTGGGAATGGCGATAAGCGATGCAACTATTGTCACGATGTGCTCCTTTCCTATCGCAACATCAGGAATGATTAGAGAGATACCCGCACCAAATGCCGCTGCTGACGCAACTCCGAGCGTGTAAGGACTTGCAAGCGGGTTCTTCGTGACCCCCGCAATCACGCTTCCGGCGATACCGAGACCGATTCCCGACGCAATACCCATCAGGATGCGTGGCAATCGTATACCCCAGACCACTATGCCAGCAAGTTCCCTCTGCGGCGGAAACGTCTGCGGAAGAAGGTGATGCATGATCACCGCATAGATCTCCCCTACTGTGATCTCCGCAGAGCCTATCGTCAGCAGTATGCAGGAGACTATGAAGAGAAGGATTGCGAGCGAGACAATCGCAAGTATCCCGTTCCCCTTTCCTTCCCGCGTTCTCATTTCACCAACCATCTTCTCACTTCTCAGTTCCCACCCGGGTGCTCTTCAGGGTGATACACATATACACCGTGCTCGCTTAAGTCCCAGTTGAGCCCCTGAAACTCTGTCAGATACTCCTGGTGAACCGTCTGTGGATCCAGATCACCGAAACGGTCCGGATTGAACCACTTTGCAAAGTACGCTTCCTGAACGAAGCCCCTTCCTCCATGGCATGGTCCTGTGCCCGTGACATAGACGCTCATCACGTAGACCTTTCCGGTCTTCACTGCTGCAACATTCTGCAATTCAGGTCGGCTCATGAGCCCTTCTCGTAGCTCTTTTAGCTCTGTTATGTCGTCGGTGGTATACCCGCTACCTCTGCCCCCAATTATGACTATGATGTCGGGATCTTGCTCTACCACCGCCTCAGCATCCACAACTCCTAACACCGCTCCGCCGAATATGCACCTGCCACCCATCGCTGCGATACGGGTGGAAGCTTCATCCTTGGTTGCGTACTCCTGCCACCATTCGACGTATACCTTCGGTCTGTCTTCATCAGGGATGTCAGAAACCACATCCCCGATTGAATTCAGAAGATCACAACGCCAATTAAGGTACTCCCCGGCTTCATCCGGTCTTCCAAAGATGTATCCGAGAAGTCTGATGTTCTCCACAAAGTTTGTCTCGGTTTCATGCGTGTAGATTGCCGGGATGCCTGCTGATTCGAAGACCCCTATAGCCGCGGAATGCTGTGGAGAGTTCTGTCCGTAAGAACCCATGAGAACAATGTCCGGGTGCAGCTCAAGTATCACTTCGAGGTCAGGGTTACTGCAACTGCCGATACTTGGCAGGTCCTGATATTCTGCGAAGTATGCCACATACTCGTCCATGGTTAGAATCTGACGTTCTGCTGTGAGTATCAGGTCTTTCGGCGCCTTGATCGACCGCAATTGCTCATATTGCTCACGATGGGTCACGACGAGTTTCTCGATCGGCTTGTTCACCGTCACCGTTCTATCATTCATATCCATGATTGTGAGCTCCTTCTCTTTTCCGAGTATGACGAGCTCGATCTGTGTTACGTCCTGCATGTTGATCTTGCCGTCATGCTTGGCGTCCGCAAGTTCTGTCTGGTCGCGGTATTCGAGGATGATCAGTTCGGTGTACGTCACATCCTGCATGTTTATCGTCTCGTCCTCGTTTGCGTTCCCGAAGATACCGAGTGTGTAGTCTGATGCTGCTGCGGGCAGTGCACAGCAAACTAGTAAGAGCATTGTCGTGGCTATTCCAGCCAGTATTGTGCCTGTTTTCATATTTATCACGCGATCCTCATTCACCCCAATCAACTCTCGTCCAGCGGCGGATATACAAATACGCCGTGCTCATCCAGATCATAGTCCACTTCCAGGAATCTTGTCAGGTACTCCTGATGAATCGCCTCAGGATCCAGGTCATCGAATAGCTCCGGATAGAACCATTTTGCAAGGTATGCCATGCATACAAAGTGCGTTGGCGTGCAGACGAAACCATAAGGGAATATGTAAACGCTTCCATTCGTAACTGCCGCCGCCTCCCCCAATTCCGGACGGTTCATGATTTCCTCCCTTGTATCTCTCAATAAGGTTGGATCATCCAAATTGTATCCTGGAGACCTTCCACCCTTGACAATGATCTCGGGATATCGTTTCATCACCATTTCGGGATCCATATCCATCGTACCAGAGAAGTCGCTGAAGATATTATCGCCACCAGCGAATACAATCATCGCATGAACCGGAGTCCCTGCACCTACGGTCTGGTATGGTTTGTGAGGCATCTCAAAGTAGACCGCTGGTTTATTCTCATCCGACAGTTCATCCGCTCTCTCCGCGATTATGTCCATATATTGCTCATAGAAACCAATGAACTCACAAGCTTCCTCTCTTTTATCGAGTATGTACCCGGATTTTCTTACTTCGTCCATGTAATACGCCGGGTTATCGCAGTCGAAGCAAATTATCGTGATACCCGGACATATCTGCTTAAACTTCTCCAGAATTTCTTCGTCGTAACCCCATAGAACAACGACCTCGGGATTGAGGTTTAATACAGCCTCATAATCAGGGCTACTAAAAGAGCCGACCTTTGGATACCGATCGACATCCGGAAATAATGCCCCATAGTGCCGCACCAGATTCTGACAGACACCGACTACTTTGTCTGTTGCTTTGATTGATCTCATCGTCACAAACATACCGTGGTTGAATGTGACTACTCTTTCTACCGGCTTGTTTACCGTCGCTACCCTGTCAGCAGAATCTAGAATAGTAAGCTCCTTCTCCTTCCCGAGAATTACGAGCTCGATCTGTGTTACGTCCTGCATGTTGATCTTGCCGTCATGCTTGGCATCCGCGAGATCGGTCTCGTCGCGGTATTCGAGGATGATCAGCTCGGTATACGTCACATCCTGCATGTTTATCGTCTCGTCCTCGTTTGCGTTCCCGAAGATACCGAGTGTGTAGTCTGATGCTGCAGCTGGCAGCGCAGACACGAGCAAGAACATTGTCATGGCGGTCACGACAAGTATTGTATTTATTCTCATATATATGATCTCCTTATGGCTTCACCCTGTACAGTCAAGACTCACAACCCTCCAGCCGGGGATACACGAATACACCCTTCTCATCCGGATCGATCTCCAATCCCTGAAATTCTGTTATATATTCCTGATGGAGCATCGTTGGATCCACATCCTCGAAGCGATCAGGATGGAACATCTTCGCCAGATATGCTGGAAGCAGGAATGATCTTGTCCCACTAACAGGACCACCTGGCGTCAGGTAACCGCAGATCACGTAGACTTGTCCGGTCTTTATCGCGTCCACATTCTGCAGTTCGAGTCTGTTCAGGATCTCGTCTCTGATCTCCTCCATCGCTTCCGTATCATCCGCATCCACACCATACCCGATGCGATCACGATACTCACGTGGTGCCTTCTTGACTATGATGGCTGGATTCTGCTCTACCACTGCTTCAGGATCAATATTTCCAGATAAACCTGCGAAGACATCCTTACCTCCCGCCATACCGATGTAAGGTTGGCACGATTCCATGATGACATTGTATGGTCCGAACGAAGACTCGAAGTACACCTTCGGCATATCTTCTTCCGGTATCGTCGTCGTTTCGCTGACTGAACTCAAACATCTCCTGATAAACTCATTGAACTCATCAGCTTCTTCCTCTCTGTCAAAGACGTATCCAATCTTTACTACCAGCTCCGGATAGGTCTCTGGTCTGGTTAAACTGACACGGATCACCGTGACACCAGCCAATTCCAACACATCGGTGGCGGTGGCAAGTGCCCCTTCTCGACTGGGACTGGTACTGCCATACAGTATGACGAGATCGGGATTCAGGCTCAATATCGCCTCGACATCGGGGTTCCATACTATTCCGACAGTCGGCGTATCAGCGAATTCCGGGAAGAATACCGGATCCAGCCATGTTTCCTCCACACCAACTATCATCTCTTTTGGCACCTTGAGCGATCGCAACGTCTCGATTGGGTGACGGTAGCCGGCAACGAGCCTCTCGATTGGTTTGTCAACCGTCACAACTCTCTCAGTTTCATCGATCAGTGTGATCTCCTTCTCCTTTCCGAGAATGACAAGCTCGATCTGCGTCACATCCTGCATATTGATCTTGCCGTCATGCTTGGCGTCTGCGAGATCTGTCTTGTCGCGGTACTCGAGGATGATTAGCTCGGTATAGGTCACATCCTGCATGTTGATCGTCTCGTCCTCGTTCGCGTTCCCGAAGACTTCGAGCGTGTAGTCTGATGTTGCGGCTGGCAGCGCAAGCACAAGCAAAAGAATCGTTATGGCTATTCCGAGTGATATTGTACGTGCTCTCATATATCATCACTCCGTCAACCCTCTTCGGGTGGCGGATACACGAAAGCACCCTGCTCGTTTAGATCATAGTCCAGTCCCTGAAACTCAGTCAGATATTCCTGATGGATTGCCTCTGGATCGAGATCACCGAAGAGCTCCGGATGGAACCATTTCGCCAGGTATCCTACGCCTATAAAGTGCCTGCATCCACTGTGTGGCAAGTAGGGCCAGAAAGGAGAGGTTATTACGTAAACCTCCTCATCAGTCACTGCTGCCACATTCTGCAGTATATGTCTGCCCATCATCTCTGTTCTTGCTTCCACCAGTGCTTCTGTATCACTTGCCGCCCTTGCGTCTGCTTCATCCGTCACTATGCAGACTATAACATCAGGGTTGCTGGTTGCTACTGCTTCAGGATCCACGTCTCCGGATGGCAGACCAGCAAAGATGCTCTTGCCCCCTGCCAGTGTAACCGGGTATTCATCTTTGGAACCGATTGCGTACGAGTCATATTCGCTGTACACTTTTGGTTTATCGTCTTCCGGAATATCATCCACGGTCTCTCCGATCGAATTCAAGAATCCGTTATAGAAATCGATGAATTCGTCGGCTTCATCCCGCTTCCCAAAGATGTATCCAAGCTTTCTTATCTCTTCTACATACGTCGTTGGAATATTAGTCCGGGAACAATACACGGTTATGCCAGCAGCTTCTAACTTCTCGACAACCTGCGCAGTGCCGACGCCACGCGTGGTTGGGTGTATGAGGACGATATCGGGGTTTAGCACTACCACCATCTCAACATCAATAGAACCGAATGAGCTTCCAATACTTGTTACATCACCGAATTCCGGGAAGTACGATGCGGACTCTATTGTGCCGTCTGTCAGACCAACTACCATACTTTTCTCTACATCAATCGATCGTAATGTTTCAACGAGATGAGAAATTGTACAGGCGATGCTGGTTATCGGCTTCTCCACCGTAACAATTCTATCGTCGGTGTCAACAAGCGTCAGCTCCTTCTCTTTTCCCAGTATGACGAGTTCGATCTGGGTCACGTCCTGCATGTTGAT
>JAYEFS010000214.1:0-13412 GCA_034658695.1 Methanobacteriota archaeon
GCGCCGTATTCAGCGCGCCACTTATCTATTGTCCATTGAGGACGGGGTGACAAAAAGGAACAAAAATGGCAAGGTTTTGGGATGTGGAACTCACCCGAATATGGAGAGTTTTCATCACCCCAGGATAGAGGAGTTCAAATCAGACTGTTGTGGGATTGAAACGCGCTACACGGATCACATAATTTTGCGTATCCGGCAACACGTATAGCAATTTGTTCTAATTGCCTATAGCCAAATGGTCAGATGGTTAATCTTATATACTACCTGTTGCGTATGGTGTGTTGCGTCTACTTCGCGTCATCTTCATCTGGAATATGTCGTGGTAGATACCTAATAGTATACACAACGGAGGATGAAATTGTGAAGAAGAATAGACTATTGATGCTCGCAGTGATCGCTATATTGGCATTGGCACCATCTGCGTACGCAGGTGCGATCGTAGCAGATCACACTTGCACGAATCTTTCGAAGATACCGAATGAATGGATTGCACAAGCGAAGGACATGTTTAATCTCTCGTACGGGCACACATCACATGGAAGCCAGATCGTGACCGGGATGAGTTTGTTAAAGGGCGATTCTGGTTCTTTGTACTGGTACGACAGTGATGGAACCAGCGGCGGGCTTTCCTTGCATGACGGAACACCCTCGGGCGATCTCGGCAACCCGGATCGGACCACGTGGGCAGCCCGAACACGGACGATGCTGGACAATTCGAATAACGATCGGAATGTTGTGATGTGGTCGTGGTGCGGTCAGGTGAATGGCAATGAAGACGAGATACAACAATACCTTGACCTGATGACCGAATTGGAGGCAGACTATCCGGATGTCATATTTATCTATATGACCGGACATCTGAATGGTGGCGGTGTTGAAGGGAATGTTAACCAGCGTAACAACCAGATCCGTGATCACTGCATCGCCAACAACTCGGTTCTCTTCGATTTCGCAGACATTGAGAGCTACGACCCTGATGGCAACTACTTCCTTGACCGGGGCGCAACTGACTCATGTGGTTATAATGGCGGCAACTGGGCTGACGAGTGGTGTGCTGCACACCCTGGCGAATGTGTATCGTGTTCCTGCGCTCATTCGCATTGCCTGAACTGCCAGCAGAAAGGTAAAGCCTTCTGGTGGATGATGGCACGTCTCGCGGGCTGGGACGGCGGGAACAACAGTCAGCCAGAACCGATCTGCGGCGACGTCACTGATGATGGTGCGGTCAATGCGGATGACCTCGTGCTGCTCCTGAAACACTGCGTCAACCCCGCGGGCAACCCGCTCGCCCGTGAGTGCGCCGGTGATGTCGATTCCGACGGATACATCAACATACTCGATGTGCGGCTCTTGATGGGCTACATCGCTAACGGGGCTGGATACTCGCTGAACTGCCCGTGTGGCGGAATTTAGTCATGAAACTGCGGACAATCGCAACGCTGGTTCTGCTCGCAACCGCACTGAGCATAATGTACACCAGCGTCGCGTCCGCAGACACGATTTATGTGCCTGATGACTATGCAACGATTCAGTCAGCAGTGACCAACGCAAACATCGACGACATAATCATCGTGCGGGATGGTACATACACAGAGAACGTGGGTGTGGGCAAGCGACTGACGATTCACTCAGAGAACGGCGCGGCAAGTTGTATCGTGAACGCATCGGATCCGTATGATCATGTCTTTGAAATCCTGGTGGATTCAGTTGTGATCAACGGATTTACTGTGCAAAACGCAACCGGCTACAGCATGGGTGACTGGAAACATGCGGGCATACAGGTTACGGATGGTGATCATGTCAACATCTCCGACTGCGTGGCTACGAACAATGTGTTTGGTATTCGGGCAGATTCCTCGTATTACTCAGATATCAATAGAAACATCGTTAGAGACAACACGTATGGCATCTATCTCGCATCATCTCCTTACGCCACGCTCACAGAGAACGCTCTCTCTAATAATAGAGTCCGAAATCTTGACACATACGGAACGAATAACGATTCGTATTGGCATAAGCACACTATTGACACGACCAACACGGTAAATGGAAAGCCAGTCTACTACTACAAGGACATCAGCAATATAATATTAGAGAATCTTGGTGCAGGTCATATCTCGCTCATAGATTGCACCGGTGCAACTGTTAGGGGGTGTAGTGTGATCGGTTGCGATGGACTCCGCGTCATATCCACAGACGACAGCCTGATTGAAGGGAATACGGTATGTGGTACCGACTACGCTATCAGGCTTCTCTATTCGGACAATAATATTGTTTTGGACAACACCGCAAACGATAATAGTAATGGCATCAGAGTCCAGTATGGTGGCAATAACTGGGTGGAGAATAATACACTAAAGAGAAATCAACAGGGTGTGTTCGTGGAAGGATGTGATAATACTACCGTAATCGATAACACGATCGAAGACAGTACGGATTATGGTTGCTGGTTATACAACGATAATCATGTATTAAATAACATGATACAGGGGAGCAAACGCTATGGACTGTGCATCAATGGATACAGCAATCTGGTGTCCGGAAACACGATTATTGATAGCGAAGATACACAATGGAGTGGTGGAATCTCATTATCGGGGTATTCAAGTGGTAACCTGATTTACAACAACTTCTTTGACAACCCGAACAACAGCCGGGACGATGGTACCAGTAACATCTGGAACACCACGAAGATCACCGGACCAAACATCGTGGGCGGTCCCGAAATCGGTGGCAACTACTGGGGCGACTACCCTGGAACTGACGGCGACCGCGATGGGTTCGGCGACACGCCGTACAATATCGGCGGCGGCTCGAGTCAGGATCATCTGCCGCTGGTTTGTGCTCCCGTGACCTGTGGCGACATTGACGGCGACCGCGATATCGACACGTCCGATCTCCTGCGCCTGCTGGAGTATATTGTCACCGGCACTCAGGTCCCTGCTTGCACCGGCGATATCGACGGCAACGGGCACATCAACAGCCTGGATGTGCGACTCTTGATGGGGCATATCAATGATTCGACAAGATATCCGCTGAACTGCGGGTGCTAAAAATCGGAGAATAGCAATGAAACAACACATAATAGCAACAATACTCATCCTCGCAGCGCTCACCTGCGCCGCGGGTGTAGCAGAAGCTGATACGGAGATAACGTCATGCCAGGTAATATCCGCCCCTGGAAATTACCGGCTAACAACGGATATTCTCGACTCAACCGCCACAAACTGCATCGAGATTGCAGCAGACGATGTATGCCTTGACTGTCAGGGACATACAATCGATGGCGAAGGCTCAGGAAAGTATGGCATATACATCTCCAGAGCATCAGAGACTGACTCGAATATAACAATAAAGAACTGCATTGTCCAGAACTGGACATCTTCAAACATATACATCTGCAATTCAAACGATAACACGCTGGAAGACATGCAATCGTTCACTTCCAACTACGCGGGCATCCAGTTACGCTCTACAAAGAGAAGTAACATCACTAATGTGGAATCAAATGGAAATCCACACTATGGTTTTTATTTATATGATACACACAATACCCATCTTGTTAATTTGAGTGCAAGCGAGAACGGTGCAGGAATCTGTTTTTCGTATGCTGCTTATAACTGGCTTGATGACTCGAATTTTGTGAACAACTCACGCGTGGATATGGAAGTAAGTACTGATGATGAGTGGTATTGCCCAAACTACCTGAGTGATGTAACCGGCTCCGGCGGCAGACCCATCGGGTACTATTACGACACCTCAAACATAGAGAATCTTGATTTATCGGAATTGATCCTGTGCGGTGCGGACAACTCGGTTGTATCAAATGTAACCGTCCATGGCAATGGTGCGATACCGAATAATGGGATCGATGTCCTGTTGACGGACAACGCCATCTTTTCAGATATACGCTCGAGCTACAACGATCACGGACTGACGTTTAGAGATTCCAACAATAACGACCTGACAGGAATTGTGGCGGGGCACAACAGATGGCACGGGCTAACATTCGAGAATTCATCTTCGAACCGAGTGAGTGATTCTGTTTTCAACAGTAATACGCACCATGGCGTATATCTGGTAGATGGGTCACCATACAATGACATTTCCAACATCATTGCGAATCTGAACGAAGATTACGGCATTTATATGCAGGGCGCAAGTCACAATAGCGTTTCTGACTCGGTATTCAACAGCAATAGCCAGGGAATCCAGTTGATTCAGGATTCGTCTTACAACAATTTCACAGGTGTGGATGTGAATTCAAATACCAGGTACGGTGTTTATCTCAGCAACAATGGCTTCGGAAGTCCTGATTCCAACACTTTCGACAATATAAATGCAAATTCGAACGGATGGTATGGAATCGATATCGATGGTGCTTCATCAAACACCATAAAGAATTCGTATGTCCAGAACAACGACAGATCTGACAAATACGACGGATATGGCATATACTTGCAGGGAGCATCTCTTGGTGAAAACGGACCGAACAGAGTCTATAATAACATATTCACGAATGAGCACAATCTATATCTCTCAAGCGATGTCAACCACGCCACTTCATTCAATACAACAAACACAAGTGGACCTAACATTATGGGCGGTCCCGAAATCGGCGGCAACTACTGGAACGACTACACTGGAACCGACGGCGACGGCGATGGGTTCGGCGACACACCACATCCCCTCAGCGACTCAAATCAGGATTATCTGCCGCTGGTCATGCCGATGTGCGGCGACATTGACGGCGACGGGACGATCGACAAGGATGATCTCCTGCTCCTGCTTGAGTATGTCGTCACAGGCACGCCGGTTGGCGCTTGTACCGGTGATACCGATGGCAACGGACACATCAACATACTCGATGTGCGGATGCTGATGGGATATATCAACGATTCGACGAGATATCCGCTGAACTGCGGGTGTGGGGCGGAATGATCGCGAGACTGTTGAATCACAGCAGCGACTCTTCTCTCGCTCGCAGCCCCGACCTGCCCGCGGCGGGTGTATGATGGTTGGCAGGTCAGTTCTGACGAATTGTGACACGTGGATGTGGATATGCTGTGAAAATACGTAACAATATAGCAGATAACTACATTCCATAGCAAACAGGAAAGAAAGGAGGTTGAGAAACGATGGAAACCGTGACATCGGATATGATACACAGAGACCTGGAATTTGTAAAGGGGATGGGGTTGACGGAGATGAGGCGGCGAATAGTGGATACGGACCGGATAATTACGGAAGACGATAGCAAAGCATTGCAAGAGCACAACATGGAACAATCCGAAGGGAGCTTAACGTCACACGAAGATCTCAAAAAAGAGCAGGGGTTTTGATGTTTGATGCGAGCTATTCCGGCAGATCGAAGAGATTTCCGGAGAAGGCGCGGTCCCTGTTCCTGCTACTCGTTGTTCTCATAAGCAGCGTGAGTGCGGCATACGCAGAAACAAACCTCACGACGTACACGTCAGTACCGACAGCACAAATAAATGAATCTATCACATTCTATGCACATTATACAAATGATTTAATCCCCATCGCACGCGCCGTCTGCACGATAACATTCGACGACCTATCCGCGGAGATGCAGAAACCGGATGGCGCAGACAATTACACGTTCACAAGGACGTTTTCGAGCGCAGGAAACAAGGGATGCGAAATCACGTGCAATCACAGCGAATACACCAGCATGAGCGCCGTAGAGTATGTAATGATCTACCCTGCCTTTGAGACGTATACGTATCGCAGGGACATCCCGGACGCGGATCGGGCAAGGCTCAGTTTACCGGAAGAGCTCGAATACAAAGGAGCGTTTCGCCTTCCAAAGACGCCTGACCAGGACTCCAGATGGGGTTACGGCGGAAAAGCCCTGACATATTATCCGGGAGGCGATCCGGATGGCGCGGATGACGGATATCCCGGATCGCTCTTTGGCAGCGGTCATGTGTATGACAATCTCGTGTCAGAGGTTACAATACCAGTACCGGCAGCAATCCTCCAAACCGGAAAGATCAGCAATCTGAATATCGCAGAGACCCTGCAGCCGTTTGCAGACATTACCTGCGGCATCAAGGATCAATTGAGCGAGCAGTTCAATGTAAACGACTTCGGCGGGCTGGCGTATCTTCCGGCGCAGGGCTCACAGACAACTGGCAAATTATACTGGAATTTTTTCCAATACTACAACGTTGCGAACAACGACTACCCGAGTCACGGCTATTCCGAGTTGAACCTGTCCGATCCGAAAGCCGAGGGTGCATGGCATATAGGTCCATACGAAGACTCGAACTATAGCGCAAAGAGGACCACGAATTACATGTTTGATGTCCCCCGGAACTGGGGCGATGCGTATCTCGATGGGACGTACCTCTTAACCGGCAGGGGCGATGGTTGCGGAAGTGCCGGCAACAGTCATGGTCCGCCGCTCTATTCCTTTGCCCCGTATCAAGAAGCGACCCCGCCACAAAATGCCTCCATCAACTCCACGATTCTTCTCATGTATCCGCCTTCCGGGGATTATTTCCCGGACTGGAGCCCCGGTGACGTGTGGGAAGGTGGCGTCTGGCTGACATCGGAAAACAAGTCCAGGTCCGCTGTACTCATCATTGGCAGAAAGGGTCTGGGACAGCCCCATTACGGCGTACCGAGACCCGGAGACTGTAGCTCCTACAAAGGATATCACTGCGACCCGTATGAGACTCAATTCCTCTTCTACGACACCGGTGAACTGGCAGAGGTAGCCAGAGGCGAGCGGGAGTACTACAACATCACGCCTTACGCAGTATTCAGGCCAAAAGAACACTTCCTGCCGTCGTGCAGTGGCAGTGTGGGCGGAGCAGCGTTTGATCGTGAACGCGGGCTACTGTATGTGGTGCAGCAGAATGGAGAGAATCCTGTTGTGCATGTGTACGGCATCACATCCGGCGGGGCGGTCTGCGGGGACCTGAACCGCGATGGCAATGTCACGTCCGCGGACGTCATGATTGTGCTTGAGATCGCTGTTGGGAGTCACGAATACATGGATGCCGCGGACGTTGATTGTGATGGATGCGTGACTGCACTTGACGCACGGCTCTTGCTGCACCATCTCGTTGATTTGGATGGGTATCCGCTGAACTGTGGATGCGAGAACTGAGAATGAAAACCATGAAACAACAACACATAATCGCAGCAGCGACGCTTCTCTTGCTCGCAGCACTTACCTGCACCGCGGCAGGTGCAGCAGACACGCCATGTATGCTCTGCAACTTTGAGACTGGAGAGAACACGAACAGCCCCATCGGAGGTGGCACTGGCTTTTTCAGGCATCAGAGCGGAATCGAAGACCATCTGCCTGTCGTAAGTCCGGGAGCCGCCGGGACCGGTTACTGTGTCGAGTACATAACAGAGGATTGGGAGCTTGCCGGGAATGGTGATCAGCCTCATTCATTCTATATCGACAATCCCAATTCAAGGACGCTTATTGAAGAAGCGGATGGTGCGAATCGGTTCAGGGCGTGGGTCAAGCTGCCTGCCGGTTATGAGCAGGGGCATGACTGGAACTTTCACTTCGGAACGTATACTCGTGATCCGGAGATACCGAGCAATATCCAGGGATCACATTACTATCATTATTTCAATCTGCCGGCTTCACAATACTGGACGCGGATCATAGCAAACGACCATCCGCAGCACCGGACCGGTAACAAGACAGCTCCCGGGATCAACCCGACGGCTCCTGATTGGGACTATTACGATGGATTCACAAGGTTCTATTTCCATTGCAGTGGCGGGACGTATCCGCAGCCCGGGGAATGGAGCTGGTTTATTGATGAAGTCGAGTTCTACTACGAAGCGAAGATCGAGAATGCCGGGACAATCACCAGCATAAGCTGTAGCTATTTCGGAGACGGGCACTTTCAGGTCAACTGGCACGGCAACTCCCAGTACGATCACAACGACCATCATTACGAGGTCAGGTACTCGGCGTCTCCGATAACGAATGCCAATTATGATTCTGCGACGATCTCTCCGGGTTGTTCGGACGTAACAAAGGTTCCTGATTCGTATAACTGGATGAAAGCGGATTTCACGATCCCGATCACCAGCGGGACCGCTTACTTTGCGATAAAGGATCTGGAAACGGGTTATGATGCTTGCATCGCAGGGATCGACTACCCGGTGTCGGGGGGATCGGGCGATGATGCGGTCTGCGGCGACCTTAACGATGATGGTAAGATCGACACCGCGGATCTCCTGCTCCTCTTGCGTCGCGTCGTTGCGGGCACACCGCTTGCAGGCGACTGCGTCTGCGACATTGACGGGAGCGGCACGGTCAATGCCCTCGACGCACGGCTGCTGATGGGGCACATCCACGATCCGGCTGGATATTCGCTCCACTGTGGATGCTGATCGAGAGACGACCATGAAACGATACGTCACAGCAGCGATATTTTTGCTTGCAGCACTCACCTGTACGGCGGGTGCAGCAGACTGGCACGTCAAAGATGGCGGATCGATACAGGCAACAATCAACGGCGCATTCGACGGCGACACAATCTATGTACCTGCCGGCACTTACACCGAGAACGTGGATATAAACAAGCGACTCACACTTCGCGGCGAGAGCAGGGATGTAGTGACTGTGCGGGCAAATGATCCAGACATTCACGTCATCAGCGTGACCGCAAATCTGGTGAACATCTCGGGATTTACAGTGACTGGAACAACACACTGGAAGGGGGCTGGAATCCATCTTGACAATGCAGTTCACTGCAACATATCAGATAACACCGCGATCGATAACAGACGCGGCATCTACATAGAGGATTCGAGCAACAACACACTCACGAACAACATCGCAAATTCGAACAACGCTTACATCTCTTTACACTCTTCGTTCACGGATAGTGCACATGATGCTGATGTAATTCCAAGTGGGTGGCCTACAGATTCTCAAAGTACAACGGGATCACAGCCACCAACTGGACTTATCGGAGGCACATTACCACAAATGCTTGACTATCAGGTAATAATATCGGATGTGCCGGTTTATGAATGGTACAGAGGGTGTGGCCCCACCGCGGCAGGCATGATCATTGGCTATTGGGACGGACATGGGTTCGGCGACCTTGTCCGCGGCAACGCCTCCACACAGACAAGTGCTGTCAATGACATGATCTCCAGTTCCGGCAACTACGATGATTACTGTGTGCCCATTGATTATTATCCAAATCTTCTTCCAGACAAATCTGAACCACCTATTGACGATGAGCATTTAGACAATTGTGTCGCTGATTTTATGAAAACTTCTCAGAGCTACTATTATAACCACTATAACTGGAGCTGGTATTCGGATGTCGATGATGCTTTACGAGAATATGCGCTGATGGTTGATTCTCAGTACAAAGTAAGTGTACGTAATGATCGGTGGGGCGCATTTACGTGGTATGGCTTCCGTGACGAAATCGACATGAATCACCCTGTAGAACTTCTAGTGGATACTGACGGCAATGGCAACTCTGATCATTTTGTAACTGCCATAGGCTACGGTGAGCAAGATGGCAAACCCATGTATGCTTGCCTAACTACTTGGGATACTTCAATCCATTGGTATAAATTTGCTCAGATGGACATTGGTCAGCCGTGGGGTATTTACGGTGCTACGGTGTTTAGTTTAGAAAAGAACACCATATTAAACAACGGCTGTGGTATTTATATATCTCATTCGAGAAATAACACGCTCACGAAGAACACCGCATCGAACAACGACTATGGTATCGTCTTGGATTCTGCAGACAACAACCGTATCTATAACAATTACTTCGACAACGCGAACAACGCCTGCGATGATGGCAATAACATATGGAACACCACAAAACAAGTATGGGCGAACGTCCTCGGCGGGCATTACTTGGGTGGAAACTATTGGAGTGATTACTCGGGCAGCGATGCCAACGGGGATGGGTTCGGCGACACACCGTACAACATCGTCGGCGGCTCGAATCAGGATTATCTGCCGCTGGTCCTGCCGATCTGCGGCGACCTTAACGATGATGGTAAGATCGACACCGCGGATCTCCTGCCCCTCTTGCGTCGCGTCGTTGCGGGCACACCGCTTGCAGGCGACTGCGTCTGCGACATCGACGGGAGCGGCGCGGTCAATGCCCTCGACGCACGGCTGCTGATGGGGCACATCCACGATCCGGCTGGATATTCGCTCCACTGTGGATGCTGATTGTTGAAGTGGAGAACAATCATGAGACAATATACTCCACTGATAATAATAATAATAATAATAATAATAATAACAATACTCGCAGCCCTCATCTGCATGGCGACATGTGCATCCGGGGCTGAGACATACTACATGCCAGATGATGGCACTCTCCACGACTGTCTTGCCATGATGTCAGGCGGCGACACACTGATCATACGGGACGGCGTTTACACGGGAGATGCTAGTACCATGGATCACAGCCACAGACCGCCTGACGGCTCTTTGGAAGCAGATACCACAATGGCACTGTCTGGAAATCCAGTGATTTCCGCAATGGTCAGTTGGATGTGCAGCAACGCAAAAGAAGCGAAGATTGAGATTGGTAACACTCTTTGCGTCTCTGCGCCTTTGCGTTAAATTTCACTGGGATTTTCGATTGTGCCCTTTTTTCGAGCTTTTGGTCAACCTTCAATCCGGAGCCTTCGTCCCAAGAACACTTTATAACATCGCGTTGAAGTCTTGAAGCGGCGCTGTGCCAACAGATGCGATATTATTGGGGCGATCCATGGGCGTGGTTTCAGCGGACAGAAATACCTGGTTGACCAACTATCATATGCCACTAGCACGGGCAGGCATCTGTAAACTACGCGCTTAACTGGAGCGTTGCGGGCGGCGTGAGTGGTGTGCCCGGGATGTGTGGTGATGTTAACGGCGAGGCGCGGGTCATGTCGCTTGATGCGCTCATGATCCGGCTTCTGGCGGTGGTTGGGTATGTTATGTTGCGAAGAAGGGAGTGAGCACCCCATTCTCATGTTTTTTTGATCAGAGCGGGGTTGTGTTTTGTAGTGACCGCCCCGCAACCATCTCGCCCTAATTCGTTCGCATAACTCCTCTTGCGGCAAGAACACCCGTTGCAGCGGCATCGACGATGTCTCTGGAGAGTCCTGCACCGTCGCCCGCAACAAATAGATTACATACGCTGGTCTCCATGTTCCGGTCGCAATCGATCGCCATTGCGTAAAATTTGATCTCCGGTGCATACAGAAGTGTTGAATCGGATGCAACCCCTGGTATGATCTTGTTTAACACCTCGAGCCCCTCGATTAGATCCATCACGATCCTATGTGGAAGCGCCATCGAGATGTCCCCGGGTGTTACGTCCTTGAGCGTGTTTGAGACTTGGTTTCGCCAGATCCGTTCCTCTGTTGATCGTCGCCCCCTCCTGAGGTCGCCCATGCGCTGAAGCACCGGCTTTCCGCCTCCAATTGTGGCTGCGAGCTTCGCAATCGATGTCCCGTATCTGGTCGTGTTCTCGATCGGATGTGTGAGATCGATTCTGACAAGGAACGCAAAGTTCGTATTCGCTGATCCATTCGCCTCAGCCTCCATGGAGTGCCCGTTTGTTGCCACAAACCCGGAATATTCTTCCTTTACGACGAACCCGTGTGCGTTTGTGCAGAACGTCCGGACGAAGTCGTCGTAGCGCTTGGTATGGATGTGGAACTTCGGATCACGGTTGATGCGTGTGATTGGATCCATGATGATTGCGGGAACCTCGACTCGCACGCCGACGTCGATTCCGCCGTGTCTGGCAGCGATATCGTGCTTGTCGACGACCTCATCTACCCAGCTCGCACCGATCCTGCCCGGCGCAGCGATCACGCATCCGGATGTTATCGTCCTGCCACCATCGAGTATCACCCCGCCACATTTGTTGTCGTCGATTTTCAAATCCGAAACATTCGAGTCCAGCAGAAACTCAATCCCCCGCTCTACAAGGTCATACTTGAAGTTCGCAATAACGGTCGGCGCGTTATCCGATCCGATGTGTCGCTGCGGTATATCAATGAATCGCGCCCCAACCGATGCCGCACGCCGCTTCAGATTCTCCACAACCTCTTTTTCGGGGGTGATGAGACCCTCGGGCGCCCCATATCTCAGAAAAACCTCGTCCACATGACGCACAACGTCCCACGCAGTCTCGTTGCTGCCTGTCAAAAGAGCGATGTCACCCCCTATGTCGGGGCGCAGATTCAGCGTGCCATCCGAGAATGTTCCTGCGCCGCCGACCCCGGACATGATGCCGCACGGCGTGCAGTGCTCGCATGTGCTGGTTCTGCCCATCGGACAGGAACGTTCATTGATATCGCGCCCGCGGTCGATGATCAGCACACGAAGATCGGAATCCGCAAGTTCATCCGCTGCGAACATGCCCGCCGGACCCGAGCCGACAATGATCACGTCATAATCCTTTGTCATCGTGCATCATATCAGAGAGGAGGCTATATATCTGTGGCGGTGGGTCTCTGTGGGTTTTGCGGGAGTTCATCCCGTGAATTGAGGGAAGCGCCAGGCACGTAACAGTAGTGTGATGTATCTTGGCGAGTGAACGGTCGCTGATGTAGGAGTATCTGCAGAAGGGCGGGGTGCATGTGCGAATGTGACAATTAAACGCTGAAAGAGTCTATCGTATTTTTCTATACAGCTATTCCTATACAAATACTTACCTATTTTTAAGTTTTTCGAAGAGTTCGTCGAGATTAAGGAGAAAGATCTCATTGCCAGCATTGATCAATTCTTGAGAAGACCTGGCATGAGCAAAAACCTTTCCCTCGCCCAACTCAATCCAGAATGTGGGCATGTCTTCTATTCTGTGAACCATACCACCGGTCATATCAGGTGCAGCATACAAAACTCTGTTGACTGCAGAAGTTATCAGCCGTGCCATACACATTGGGCAGGGTTCAAGGGACGTGTACAGTGTAGCCTTCCAGTTTGGTAACATCTCGATGAGTCTCCTCAAACTCATCCATGACCACCATCTCACCATGCCGATCACTGCGAAAGTACGGGTTGAAGATTTCGTTGTGACCCTGAACAACCACATCACCACCACCGTCGATCAAAACAGACCCGATACCAAAGTTACCAGAATTCACAGCCATCAGTGCCAGCACATCCGTAAGCCAGATGTAGCCATCATCAGGGTATTCGTGATCGAATTGATAATTTTTGAGCCAGTTTTTCCATTTTTCAATACTCTCATTCTCTGGATCGATTTCCAGAAGCCCCTGCAGTCCAATCTGGGTCTCTGGTATCTCGCGTTGCAGTGAGGTGACATTAAATTGATATGTTGCCATATATATTACAATACCCGCCAATTGATTTCGTAGTCAAGTGCGGAATAACGCGCAGCATATAAATCGCA
>JAYEFS010000215.1:0-3265 GCA_034658695.1 Methanobacteriota archaeon
TCCTTTGCGCCTTCGCGTCTTGGCGTTTCTCTGATTTAACGCAAAGGCGCAGAGACGCAGAGCGGTGCCCGCGGCCCCACACATGTGAAGGTACCGATAGCGACCACAGAAAACGGCAGAACCAGAAGTTTTTATCATTTCATGACTTCCTTTCCTTTAGCTGTCAGTACATAAGCACCCGTTTTCCTTGAACCTTCAAATTTAATAATTTCCAGTTTTTTGAGGAGCGATATGTCCCTTTTAGCACTACTGGTAGATATATTGCTTATACTTTCAATAATTTTACTTGTAATAAAACTATTCTGCTTTATATATAGTAATTCATTGATCAGTTGGGCTTTTACACCATCACGTACACCATCACGTACTCCCTCATTTATTGCAGCATCTATAGCAATACAGATTTTTTCAAATCCTTCACCCCCCGCTCCCAACACCGCGGGCTTTTTCAGCGCAGGTCTTTTGAAAATCGCAGTAAAAAACGTGTCAAACTCAAATTCCACAGGCGGCAGCCCCGCCCCATCCATCAGCCTTCTGATCTTGTTGATACCGGTTCCCATTCTTTCGATATACTCAACCCTGTGGAGAAGATCGGCAATCTTGGCATTTCTGGGCATACTCTTCTTTCCGAAGTCCTCAGGTCTCAGACCCTTCACAAGCCCGCCGAAGTTCGTGATCTCGATTCTGTCATCAAAGATCTCAACCATCACGTTTGTGCCCTTCTCAAAATAATCCCTGTGAGCCACGGCATTGATGACAGCTTCACGCAGAGCCTCGTACGGTATTTCAGGAATCTCCCTTCTTCTCGGCTCGCCTGTCATCTCCTATCGCACAGCCAGATACCGCTTGAGAAAGATCATCGCGCCGTCAATATTTGAGATCAGATCCTCGTTAAAATCACGCCGGTCCAGAACGTCAACCTTCTCTATGCCATCAAAGAGAGCGCAGGTAACAGCAGTATGGAAATAAATGTCATGCAGGTTCTTTGCGAAAAAAAGAATCCCGGTATTATTAAAAATCAGTTTACCTTCTTGTTTTTCAGCAACTCCTAAATTTACCAGCATAGAAGGAGTGTCCAGCACTTTCGAGATGCCGGCAAGTCTTAAAAACCTGTCAAACTTCTCCTGATCGAAGTGTGTATCATAATCAAACCTCACATTCACAAGCTCATCGAACCGGATCTTCCCCTCTGACTTAAAGAACTCGATGATACCATCCCGGTCAAGTTTCTGGGAATTGGGACCCACCCGCGCATAAAATCCGGCAGAGCATTTGCATGGCTTATCCACCCCTTCCATCACCGTTATAATCAGGATATTTCCGAATTCCTCCAACAAAACTGTGACCGGCGGCTGGCAATTGTTGGCTCTGTCCTGAATCTGCGATTTGAGTTCATTCGTTATCCCGATGCCTTTAACTTCATTATCGTCGCCAACCCCGCGAAATATCCTGCCGCCTGACGAATTGGCAAAAGCCACAATTTCTTTATCGATATTGGATAAAGATTCCTTAAACTCTATTGCATAGCCTTCGCCCCCAACGAGTACCAGTTGCATCTCTTCTTCTTTCACGCCACCAGAACCTCGTTGAATTCCCTCGAGATATCATCCAGTCCATTGCTAAATAGTTGGTGCGCTTTGATTGCTCCGCCCTTCTGGTTAAATGGCATATTCTCAAAATCTTCCATTGATGCTTACAGATGGTGCGATATGGTCTTTCACCCTAATAAGCCACTCCATCTGTTCGGGTGCAAACGTTCGCCCCAGTTTCTCCTGTTCTGCCAGCCAGTCATCGAATCTATCTTTTCCCACGTTTTATTATACAAGTGTCGCCATTTCATATAATATTTTTGAGGATGGTGCGTACATATCACAATTGACAATGACCCCCGCCGCCCCCTCTGCATCACAGAAATCGCTCTTCATATATATCGCGTTCCCGAGCAGGTAGAGCGTCGGAAAGACCTCCGCCACATCAGCATCCGGCGGCGCAAAGCCGAGACTCTCCAGATCAAATATCTCCCTGAGTTCCAGTTCCATCGGCGAATCGCAGAACTGCGTACACTCTGGCGGCATCTTCTGATGAAACCGGGCTGTGTGGCAACTCCGCGCATAAGCGACCACCGCATACCCGAAATGCGCATACACCGCAAAGTCCAGCCTCCTTGCCGCCGCAATCGTCCGGGGCAGGAGATCAATCTCGATCGCCTCAACCCCCATCTCCTTGAAAAGCGCACCGGTTCTGGCGTAGTTGAGGCTGGTCTGGAGATATGCATCCCTCACATAATCGCTCTCGTCTCGCAGGAGGTGATCCACCCATGGGCAGGCTTCTGATGTGTGCACGATCCCCCTTCCGGCAACAGGACTTGCGATATCACACGAATGCAGGATTCCGAGGTCGTTCACGACGATGCGGAGGTCTCTAATTCCAAGATCGGCGATCTCGCCAAGATACGCTACGCACCGGTCATAATGCTTCTGAGGCGTGATCGGGGTTACCAGTGTGATCCCACCGGTGCAATCGAGATCGGCTGCCCGCACAAGATCCTCAACAGATGGCAGCTTATGCACACACCCCTCACTCCCGAGCCCGATTCTGACGCCCGAATCAACATCCGCATCTTCGACTCTCCCTACGATTTCGTCAATCCTCGAATAATTACACGTCCTCAGTTCAATCATGAATATCACACATCACACAAACGAATCCAAAATATTTGTCTTGAGGTACTTGCACCTCTTTTGCTCACATAGTAACTGCCAGATCGGCTCTTCTGCGAGCGCGTAATCCCTGATCTCGCCTGCGTCGCTGCCAGAGAGCGCGAGATCGATGCATTTCCGGTATATCTGCACGATCTCCCTGATCATCTCCGGATTCATTCCCCGTCCAACGATTTTGAGTGCACTCACCCCAATATCGAGCAGGTCAGGGATGCTGCAGAGCGAGCAGTCTGTGCCCGCATCGAGGATTGGGTGCACACGCTGCACTCCGCCGCCAATCAGGTAGTTCGCACGGCACGGGATCCCGAGGTTGATCGTCTCGCCTGCGCTGTGGATGAGGTGACACGTCCCGTTGATATTTGAGCATCCGAACTGCCCGAATATCTCGAGGTCGATTCCGCAGCCAGAGAGCTCCCTGATTTCATCAAGCTCCATCTTGAACGGGAGAACGATCTTGCTTGCGCCCAAATCCTTCAGGAGTTCGATCTGCCCGCGATTAAACGTGTTTAAGAGCACGCTCGCATGAACTGGCAGCCCGGTTTCCA
>JAYEFS010000216.1:0-3225 GCA_034658695.1 Methanobacteriota archaeon
AAGGACTGTGAGATAAAGAAATTCGTCTATGCTTCATCGTCATCGGTCTACGGGGACTGCGAACTGCCAATGAATGAGACTCAGATGTTAAAGCCAGTCTCCCCTTATGGTGTCACAAAGCTGGCAGCAGAAAACTTATGTTATCTTTATCATAAAAATTATGGCGTGCCGACCGCCTCGCTCAGGTATTTCACAGTATACGGGCCGAGACAGCGACCCGATATGGCGATACACCTCTTTGTCAGGGCAATCCTCGAAGGCGTGGAGATAACGGTATACGGGGATGGCGAGCAGACAAGGGACTTTACGTTCGTGGATGATATCGTCGAGGCGAACGTGCTTGCAGCGATGAGCGGCTCGCAAGGTGAGGTATTCAATGTCGGCGGCGGCACAAGGATCAGTGTCAATGAATTGATCGGGGTTATGGAGAAGGTCACAGGGAAGCGAGCTGTTGTCAGATACATCGAGAGGCAGAAGGGGGATGTCAAAGATACGCTAGCGGATGCCGATAAGATCGGCAAACTCGGATGGAAACCGCGAGTCGGAATCGAGGAAGGGGTCCGAAGATTTGCCCGGTGGTATGGGGAACTGGTGGATCGATGATGAAAATAGTTATAACAGGCGGATCGGGTTTTATAGGTTCAAATCTCGAAGAGGAGCTTGCGAAGAAGCATGAAGTGGTCACAATCGATGACCGGTCCATCGGGATGGGTAGAGAATGTTGAGAGTAGCAGGGTGAAAGCGGATGAGTGAGAACCCAAAAGAATCTGAAAGATGGTTTAAACAGGCAGATAAGGATCTGAAAGCATCTAAAAACAGTTTAGATTCAGAAAATTATGAATGGGCGTGTTTTCAGGCTCAGCAGGCAGCAGAGAAAGCTCTGAAGTCGATCCTGTATGCTAAAGGGTTCAGAAAGATATTGACGCACTCGGTATTCGAGCTTATAAAAGAGGTAAGTAGATTTGGGGCGCGATTCGAGGAATGTAAGCATGGGGCGAAGGTTCTTGATAGTGCCTATATCCCAACACGATACCCAAACGGGATTGCAGGGATATTGTCCCTTTCGAGTACTATGAAAAGGAGGACGCGGAAGAATGCATAATGTATGCAGAGTTGATATTGGAAAGGGTGAAGGTGTCTATAGGGAAATAGATGCTAAATTGAGACTGTTTGCAAAAGAAGTGCGTAAGAAGCATGACATCCATAAGATCCTCGTCTTCGGATCCTTCGTAAGGAAAGATTTGAACGAGGGAAGCGATATCGATATAATCATCGTTGGAGATTTTAAGGAGCGATTCCATAAGCGGATTGCGACTATCATGGGTTTGACTGACCTGCCAATAGAGCCGCTGTGTTATACGGTAGAAGAGTTCGATCGTATGGTGGATGAAGGGAACTTGTTTATGGGGGATGCGATAGGAGAAGGTGTGTTGATCTGATGATCGGAAGATTTATTGAATGATGTGAGAAACAGATGGTGAATCAATAATGAAAATAGTTATAACAGGCGGATCTGGATTCATAGGTTCAAATCTCGCAGAGGAACTTGCAAAGAAGCATGAAGTGGTTATAATCGATGACCTGTCCACAGGAAGGGTGGAGAATGTTAAGGATCTCGATCTGGAACTTGTGCGGGGCAGCATCACAGACCCTGAACTGCTTAAGGAGAATTTCAGAGGCGTCGATTACGTATTTCATCAGGCAGCACTTCCGAGTGTTCAGAGGAGCATAGAGGACCCTGTTCTGGCAAACGAGGTGAATATATGTGGGACACTAAACGTACTTGTTGCTGCGAGGGGTGCTGGTGTAAAGAAGGTGATTTATGCATCCTCTTCTGCTGTTTATGGCGATATGCCTGAACTTCCGAAGAGGGAGAATATGAAGCCGGATCCAAAGTCCCCGTATGCTGTGGCGAAACTTGCAGGCGAGTATTACTGCAAGGTTTTTAACGAGATATACGGCTTGAAGACGGTCGCTCTCAGGTATTTCAATGTCTACGGTCCGAGACAGGATCCGTCGTCCGATTATGCGGCTGTGATACCGAAATTCGTGAACCGGATCATGGCTGGCAAGGGGCCGATCATATATGGGGACGGGGAACAGACCCGGGACTTCACGTTTGTGCGCGATGTGGTGCAGGCGAATGTGCTTGCGATGGAGTCGGACGCGACAGGTGTGTTTAATGTGGCGACAGGGACCCGGATCAGTATCAATGATCTCGCGGGGATGGTTATGGAGATTATCGGGAATCGTGTGGGTTGTGTGTACGAGGAGCCGAGAGCAGGTGATGTGCTGGATTCGCTTGGGGATATCTCAAGGGTGCATGCGGGATTTGGGTATGTGCCGCGGTACGGGATGGAGGAGGGACTTAAGGAGACGATCGGGTGGTTCATGAGAGGGGCACGAGTTTAGAGGGCGCTCATAGAAGAAGACTCGATGAGGGGGTGAATATGGATCTGAAAACATGTAAAGAAGATTTTGAGGAATTTAATGATGCCGCGCTTGGTATACTTCTTTATGGATCCTGCGCACGAGGAGATTTTGGAAAAAGGTCTGATATCGATATCTGCATCGTAAATCCGGATAATGAGGGGGTTATGAGGCGGATCAATAAAAGGCTGGGTGGAAAGTATGATGTGAAAGTCTTTGAGAAGATTCCGCTTTACATCCAGATCGAGATCATCCGAAATCACCAGATAATCTATGGGGGCGCTGTCGAGATTGGAGCGTACTTTTATAGGTTCAGAAGGCTCTGGGAAGATATGACAACTCGGATTTATGCTAACAGATTTGACAGTGTTGATAAACGAATGGCTTTGCGGAGAAGGTGGATGTATGAGAAAGGAGCGATACTTGGAGAAGTTGGAAGTCTTTGAGTGGGAACTGAATTTCATAGGAGCGCATAGTATATGCGATGATGTCACCGAAAGGGCGCTTCTCCATTCGCTGCAGGTCTGTGTTGAGACATCCATGGATGTTGTGGCGATGCTTATGTCAGATGTGGGTCTCGTGGTCGAGGATGATTACACCAATATAGAGAAGTTAGCAAAAGAGGATGTGCTCAGTATAGATGAGGGTGAAACTCTTAAAGGCTACAATGGGTTGAGAAATGCCATTGTTCACAGATACAACCATTTAGACGGCACTGTCTAAAAATCCAGTGATATTCAAACTTTCCGACCACCACGCCCACCCAACTCTCCTCGTCTACATGTAAATAAGTCC
>JAYEFS010000217.1:0-3222 GCA_034658695.1 Methanobacteriota archaeon
CGCCAACCAAAAACCGTGTCAATAGTTCAATCACATTCATTCTTGACCTCTACTTTTTATTCAACTGTATCTCATAAATGTGTCGTTCACTAACATTAACGACGTCTCGGACATCTTAACCGTATCCTCTGGTGTCAACGCACCCCAAAAGTACACTGCCCGCGCATTCAACCGATCTCTGCGCGTGTTATGGCACAGTCTCTGGAGTCACTCAAAACCCCGCACTTATGCGCAGAGCCCGGGGTTGCGCTTTCGCGTTCGGTTTGGCGGCACCGACGTCTCGCAAGCACCATGTAGGTAGCGAACCTGTGTGGCGGCACCGATGGAGTCCTTCCTGTTCCACGCACGATATACCAAGACTCATCCGGCACAAAAACTCCACAGGAGCAGAGTCTCCAGTTCTTGCTGGACATTGGGGCTTACCCCGGATTTTCCGGATTTCAGAACCCCGAAGCGCATGAGCCGGCACATGGTCAAAAGATTTACCATGGCGTCCGTGAACAATAAAATAGTTTTCCCGGTAGTTTCACCGAAATAAAGGATGCGGGTTCCCTCCATTCGATTGTTTGATGTCAATTTTTGGTCATTGTATCTCAGAGGTTTCACTTGGTCGCCCAATTTCTCGCGTTTGATAGGGGTTTGACCATACCATGCGGGTCCGGGTGTGGTCGGATTCACTCGCTTTCCTGCCGCGGGATGAAAATCCTGTGACCTTCCCTATACTTTTTGATAACGTATTTTATGAGGTCTGCGCCAAACGCTTCATCCTCGATCTTTGCAGCAATCACGCTGAAGGTGTGATCATCCTGTTTGCCATATTTCTTGACATACTCACCGATGAGTTGCATGACCTGCACTCCGGGAGCCGCATCATTTTCATCGGCGTCTTCTGGTGACTCTTCTTCTTCATCGCGTCTGTCATCATCTGTCATGCATTTAGTCAAGTAACGGCGGGGGTATTCATCGGTTAAGCACTGGTTAAAAAGCCCGTTGAATCTGTCACTCTGGTAGCCGACATAAGAAGACATACACATACTACGAATTTCTTCTTCGGAGAGTGGTATATCTGTGTCTCCCAGAGAGGTGTCTGCGAGTGACAGGTAGTCGGACACCAGTCGTTCTTTCGTTTCATCCCTAACGAGGTTTTCAATTAGCTCTAAACTCATGACAGACAATGACAGCTGTTTTTCGCAAACCGAGTACGTATGTGCGTTACCTACTTTCCCAACATCAAGAACCCCTAAATTAACCAATAGAGTGAGATAACGGTCTGTGAGATGATTTCTGCTGATATTTCTTCCCATTATTGTCCGGTACAGTTTCATAAGTTCCGTTTTTGTATAATCACTGCCTCCATCCGCGATCATACCATCAAGGAACTTCTTTACGTCTTTTGGGATTCCGGATATCGTCTCGCATAGAAGGGACTCAATCATCCGCAGGGCGAGGTCGAGATCAAACAGATGCGCCACGACGTACTCAACACCGTCAACCTCGACGCGGTGACGCTGGAACTGGTGGAGCGTCGTGCATGTTTGGATCATGGAAATGAACTGCCCGAAGTCGCGGGATGCCCTGGGGTCTTCGTGCGGAAAGTACTCGCGAACAACGCCCATAAACGGGATAATCACGTTGACGCGCTTTAGCAGTCGAATAGCATTCTGGATGACTGTCGGTTCATCGTTACAACCGTGCGCCCATGGCATCACCTCGGCGTGCGCCCGATCGTCAATAATTGATGCAACCTTCTCCTTACTGTCGTCCGGCGTCCCGATCAGAGACCGCGTGCTGATCTGGTCATCGAAGACAGACTGAGTTGTGAGCCCAATAAACGCCGGGAAGCCTCTCACAATGACATGCTGGGTTTTGTTGCCGTTCTTCTTCTTATCCACAAATGAATAAACGATTTGTCGCATGTCGTGAGATAACAGGGGTTTGATCTCATTTACAAAGTTTCTCGACTCGTCTTCTTCGAGAAGTATGATAATGCACCCAGTTAAGTCATTAACAAGCTCCCCGGTCTCATCCTCATCTGCATCGTAGTATAAGACCTTAGGTGTTACCCCCGACCGGACGAAGAGCATTTCATCGGGGAATAACCAAATTACCGCCTTCACGAGTGCTGTTTTTCCGACGGCAGAACTTCCCGTCAAGTGGAGGACGAGCGGTTCCGCTACGAGCGTTGACAGCATCGTGATGAATGTTATGATGGTGTTGAGGTGTTCGCCTCGCAGCCGGGCGCCGTGGATCGCCACCTCAATGATCTCAACCAGCTTCGGGTTCTTCAGCATGCCCATCGCTTCTTCGATCTCATCTTCACTCAGTTCGACCGCGGCAGAGCCCCTCTTTTTGTGCGGCTTGAGTGCCCCCACATATTCCGTGAGTATTTCAGGATTCCGCACCAGATGCATCCCGAAATTAACAATCGAGCACATCGCGGCATCAACATCAACCCCTTCACAACCCTTCAACAATTTCCGCAACAATGGGTCACGACGATAAGGTTCTTCGTCGCATGGCGATTTCGCGCTCGTGCACGATCGTGTAAGCGCGACACCGTCAGCAAAGAACTGGTACGACCACTGCTGCGTTTCACTCTCGTAGCCGCACGCCAGCGAAATGCCCCCCTCCGTCCAGATCAGGCGCCCGTCAAGGATCTGCAGACGACCATCAAATGCAGTAGCGGTTCCACACTCCACCGGAGCACTGCCTGCAATAGTTGCACCATGTCCGGCGCTCTTGCAAAACCTGCAATTTTCGCAGTCGATGTTAAATTCTACACCGAGTTTTGATCGGATTGTGTCGCACTTCCATGTTCTGTTTTTATTGATGTGCCGGAGTTCGCCATTGGTTATAGTTTCGTCGTATTTTTCCCGGTAAATCATCTTCAATACCCTCGCCATCAACCAACATTAATACTGCCGATTTTCGTTATCCTGTAAAATATCTCTTGAATTAAAATTAGGTCTGGTTTTTGCGGTAGTAATTTTAATGTTTCGCGAACATATCTGCTGCCTCTGAAGTATGCTTTGAGGTCCTGAACGCTAAAAGACGGGTTATACTGACGAACACCAGCGATTAGAGCGTGAGAGACATTCACCATGAAGAATGCCAGATTGACTGCATTGTCGATAGGGATGATATTAACGTTCATAAAATCTTCCAGACCCCAATATTGTTTTGCATCACGGAAATTGAACTCGATCTGGAAGCGCAGTTTGT
>JAYEFS010000218.1:0-13232 GCA_034658695.1 Methanobacteriota archaeon
AAGGAGTGAAGTTAACAAAAGAAGCGATGAAAATCTGTGAAGAGCGGCTCACAAGATTGGAGAGTTTACCAAAGTGGGATGTCACCATCGAGCCTGCTGGCTGGTAGGTTATTTATTGGGAGTTACCTAAGATGAGCCGAGTCAGACCGTATTGTTCTTTTATTCGAGGTAGACCTCTTTGGACAGTCTCAGGTCTAGCACCTCGTTCCATGGCAATCCTCTTAGCTCCTTCAGTAGCCGCATTGACATCACGTTCCTTCTGTGCACGCGTTCGTCTGTCCTCACGCCCCCCTCGATCTCGTCCAAGCATACCCCGGATCCGCCTCACAATCCGCCTCAGCCCCCTATCGATAGCCCTATCCACACGCCTCCTAACTCTTCCGATAATCCTGCTGATCGTCCCGGCAATTCCGCCCAATCCTATTAACCGTGCTAAGAAGCTGATTATGACGGGAATGGTGAGACCCATAACCTGTTCCACCCGGTTAGATGCTGCACTCAATTGACCACGTACAATTGCCCCCAGAGACCGGACAATACCCTGCACCAGTTCCATGATCTGGTTGATACGCTCGATGAAGAACATCACCGTATTGTAGATAGCCAGTACCGCCTGGATGATGGCTCCGGCGGGGTTGAACATGCTCACTAATCTGGTCACTGCTGCTGTAATGATCCTGGTGACCACCCATTGTTTGATGCCTTCAATAACCACATCCTTCAGGTTGCCCAGATCCCCTCTGATCTGCTCCCATAATCCGATCGGTCCCTCCCGAATCAAGGTTGAGACGTATCCCCAGACCCGCTCCAGAATGGCGACGTTGCGTTCGCCAATGATTCGAGCGACCTTGGTACGTATTCGGTCATATGTGATGCCAAGTATCTGCAGGATGAGTCTGATAACGGATCTGAGACTGAATTCACTGGGAATTGTGATACCTGCCGTTGCCAATGTACCAAAGAGCCAGCCCATCAATCCCCGTCTCAAGTGGTCCCAGATGTTGGATGAAAACTGGCGGAAACCCCCTTTCAGAGCATCAAGAAGGTTTTCCAGAAAACCGATGGGGTCTTCAAGGATGAGCTCGATAACATCCCCTGCCTCGCCAATGATACTCATCAAACGGTCTCTGAAGTTGCGAATTGCCTCCAGAACCCCGCGAAGTCCATCCATGAACTGATTGACCAGCCCGCGGTTCTCAGCCTGCATCTCTTCGATGCGCTGATCCAGAGCTTCGCGGGCTTGCCGGTAGCTTTCCACCAGTTGTTCCGCCAATGAATTTCTACGTTCTTCAACATTGTCTCGCAGTTCATCAAAACGCTCGAAAACACGGCTGGAAGTCTGTTCTCCAACTTCCCTCAACGATTCCCGCAGTCCTTCAAGGTACTCCTGGATCTTATCGCGTCCACTCTGGATTTTGTTTTGACACCATGCCAGGGTATCCTCGACCAGATTGGCAATACCGACAATAACTACATCCAGATCTGCTATATATCGATTCTTCCCGTTCTCATATATCTGTTTGACTTCCGGAAATTCATTGATGTCCCTAAATTGATCTGCTATCCAGGTACCCGCCGCAATAGCGAGACCGACAATTGGAATCAAAGCCCGCCCTACATAACGTCTCAGCTTCCATGCAGTCATCTCATCATCAACAAACTCTTCAAAACGCGCTCTAGCCCTTTCTTCCCCCTCTGTGAACCGCCGGGTGACTTCTCTACCTAACCAATTCAGTTTTTTCTCAACCGTCTGCTGAGTGCTGGTATAAATGCTCTCGATATGATCGGATACCTCTCGTCTCTGCCTTTCCTCGTCTGTCATTGCGGCTTGCTGTTCAGTATCGATCTCTCTTTGCGATTGCTCCTGAGCTTGTTCCATCGCTCGTGCAGCATCTGCTTCTTCTGCGACGATTGCGCCTTCTTGTTCACTGAGCAGAGTCTGTTCTTCTTCACGGAACGCCTGCGGTGCATTATCTGCATGTTCATTCACTACTTCACGGGATTCTTGCACTGCGGTAAACCGGGGATCATTCGCACGGCGGAGTCGTTCTTCCGTGAGATTTTCTTCTGCTAATTGTTCTTCAACCGACTGGCGGCTCTCTTCAAGAGAGACCTCTGATTCTGTGCGAGGTTGCGGCAGAACCTCCTGAGCCTGTAAGTTTGATACGCGACCGGGGGCAGCCCGTTCACGCAATTGTTCCGGCACACGTTCAGTTGCAGGTGTCGGCGCTGATTCTGTCGCCGAACGGATTGAGGATTGAGCTTCTCCTGCCTGCTGGTTTGCGGTTCGTGACAGATCACCCTGTAAACCTGACGCGCCGCCCCCCTCCCTGAACTCATCCATTTCTGCCGGGTTGGATGGCATCTCCAGCTCTTGCAATTTCTGCCGAACGATCTCCAGAAAGCTCCTCTGGTCAATCTCCCCGGCTTCCTGTTCATTCATGGTTTCAACTTGTGTTGCCTGCCCCATTGCCGCTGCTTCATTGGCAGGGGACGGTGCGGCGGCAGAGGCTTCTGAAGCTGCATGTTCAGATGCTTGCTGCTGGCTCGCAGAAGAAGCCGCTGGACCTTCCTGTTGAGTGGCAGCTTCATCCAGGCGCCCCATGACGCCCTGGAGACGTTCCTGATCTTCAGGAGCCACACCTGCGACAGCCGCAGGGGTTGCTTCACCAGGAGCTGCAGCAGCTTCAGGAGCCGTTCTTTCGGTTGTCCCCGCCCGTGCCGGAGTTACTTCCACTGGTGCCGGAGTAGCAGTTTCAGTGGCAGGCGATGTGCTGGATCTTCTTATCTCTACCGGTGCAGCAGGTGATATGGTCGGAGCTGCATGGGCTGGTGTCGATTCGGGGATAGCGGTCTGTTCCGTTCTTGAGATGGGCAGCGTTTGAACGAGATCCGGACTCTTCCTTGTTTCCAGTGGCTTGCGTCGTGCGATGCCACCTTGTTGCAGCACATGCGTCGTCTCATGGCTCATCAGACGCAGGTTATCCTGCGACTGCCCTCGTCCAAGCCAGATGTGGTTTCTGTGCGTAAATGCATGTGCTCTAAGAGCTGTGCATGCCTGGTGGGATATGCTATCGGTGTGAACACGGACACCACTCAGATCCACCCCCATGTGAGATTCCAGTGTGTGCCTTGTAGATCGATTCATCGGCCCCCCAGACCCTCTGGTCTGGATAGCGTGGGTCACAGAATCCATCATCGAAGCATGGTTGGAAGAGGTAACGCTCGTTTCGGATCTGGGCTGCACCACCTCTTCCTCTTCTTCCTCTCCTTCAGCCTGTCTTTGAATTAGAGGAGTAATCTGCTCAGCAATGGGTTTTGTCTGAACCAATTCCTCCTCTTCCTCTTCTTCCTCTCCTTCAACCTGTCTTTGAATTAGATGAGTGATCTGCCCGGCAATGGTTTTGGTCTGAACCAATTCATCTTCTTCCTTTTCCTCTCCCCCTTCCACCTGCCTCTGCACTGCCGGCTCAGGCATTCGCATCACCGCATCTGCCATGCGGTCTGCTTCCTGCTCGTACCGATCATTCGGTTGCCCGACTTTAAGCTTCGCCTGAATCCATGCAACCGCCCGCTGCACATACCGGGTAGGACCAGAAGAGGTAACGCTCTTTTCATATTTGGGCTGCACCACCTCTTCCTCTTCCTCACCTTCAGCCTGTCTTTGAATCAGAGGAGTGATCTGCCCAGCAATGGGTTTTGTCTGAACTAATCCCCCCTCTCCCTCTTCCTTCTCTTCTTCCGTTGCTTCCTGTCTTTGAATTGGGGGGGTAATTTCATCGGAGATGGGTTTGGTCTGAACCAATTCTTCTTCTTCCTTTTCCTTTTCCTCTTCCTCTACCGGCTGTCGCCGCACCGCAGGCTCCGCCGCCCTTGACACCTGCTCCGCCACCCGGTCTGCCTCCTGCTCATACTCGTCCCCGGGCTGCCCGACCTCCGGTTTTGTCCGAATCTCTGCCACAACCCGCTGCACATACTGGTTGCCATGCGTCTGCTGAAGTGCCGAAAGAACAGGTGCACTCTGTGCGGTATGCATGCCGCTTAAGTGTGTTGCAATGCTCTCAGCCGAGGGCGTGCCGCCATCACGTCTTATGTCGCCTATCACACCCCGCAAAGAGCCAAGCTGCCGCTCAGGTTCAGTTTGGGCGCGATGGATACCTTCATCGCTGTTGCGAGTGGATGCAAAGCTCTTCTTCGCATCAGCTTCTTTTGTGATAGCAACCGATTCGTTCATTTATTTCTTCCCCTTATAATGACCGACTGGATGTACAACACAGCGAAAGAACGTAAAGACGATTTATTTGCACTTCGTGGTGATCATATTGTATGTTGCATGGGGGAGCAGCGTCTATGTGCTCCTGATCAGATTAGTAATTATATTGTTCATTTTTTGCTTTGTCTTGACCTGATGTCTTTTATCTTGTCGATCGCATATCTGATTCTTTTGATCAATGCCTCTCTAACCACCGCCTTCTTAATCAAGCCATATACTGCACTAATTGTCAGAATAAATCCAAGTAGAATATACCACTTACTTGTCATTATTTTCTCGAGTATGGGTCTATCTATCGGAAGTTCAAATCCCGCTTCATTGCTTGCTGCTTCCAAGTCCCTATATGGAATAAAGTACGCATTTGTTGGGTCAATGACGCCTTTGATGAGTTCGGGACCACATGCAACCATCCCGACACAACGCCCCTTCTCATCCAGCACAGCAGCCCCGCTTGATCCTGCGGGTGTGCATCCGGTGAACCGATACGTTGTTGATGCCCGCCACAGACGAGTGGTGGACCCCAGGTATCCGGACTCGATGTCCGCTCCTCTGTCTTTAATCTTTTCGAACATCTCTTCCTTCGCTTCTGTTAAAACATCCTTATATTCAGAAGGACACGTCTCGCGGTCTTTAACGATTTCATCTACATGATCATAGATTGTGTGCTCTGCATAGTGGATGATATAGAGTTTTGTTCCCGCTTCGTATTTAAAATCTTTATTAAATATAACTGAGGTATCAGTAACCCCGGTTTTAAAAATTGCGATATCTTTGTCTTTTGTAGAGCCGTCGAACACCATATCTTGTTTTTTAAGTGGAAGAGATCCTCCTTCACGAGGGCAATACGCCCTGTAGATAGGTTTTATATCCACAATCTCGAGTGTTTTATTGTCCAATTTCTCTTTCAGTTCATTGAAATGTTGTTTCGCATCGTCTGAATGATAATAACTGAGATATGTCTCATCCTCAAACAACTTCTCATCGAACCATTTGCTGCTCATGATATACTCCCTGAGTAACATTTCCCTGACCTCATCGTCGCTATATTCGATACAATGCACTGGTATGAAGATATGACCGGATCTGCTTCCATGAAAGCCCGTTGCCATACTGTACTCCATTACAATATCCGTTCTAGAATCGCTATCAGGGACGTTTACTGTGCCCTCAAAACACATAGTAAAATAAACGATGTTTTTGCCTTCCTTCACCTGTATAACCTTATCCGGAAACTCATTTTGTAGAGCACTGGCACACATAACAACCAGAGACATCCCAATACAAATTAATAGGACAAACAAAAGTATTCCGATTATAATCTTATTCCGTGGCATTTTTACATTCCTCATTTCCCATGGTAACGCATCCACACGATGGAAGATGAAAAAGAAATCTTTTACTTTCTTCTTCTCAGTATCAGGTACACGGCTGAAGCGACAACTGCCACCATTGCTATTGCCAATGGAATATCTTGTTCTGTAAGTAGACGTAATTGGGATGTTGGAGTGGGGGATGGGCTTGGAGTTGATGTTACCGATTGCGAGCGTGCAGGTGTTGGTGAAGGTTCGGGAATTGATGCAGGTGTCGGTGTGACTGTTACCAATGACGTGGGTGCAGGCGTTGTTGGTGTCGGAGTGAGCACGGGGTAAGTGCCGCGACCACGCGATCGTGGCCCTAACGATTGTCGTTTGAACGCTCCACGAGCAGCGAGTAACGATCCATTAAGTTCACTCACGCTGGGTATGGTGTCACTGGTTATATTTGCCCAGACGTAGCCGCTGTAGTTGCCCACATTGGTGATATTAACTCCACTATCCGAGCAATTCAACCATTCCGAACCGTTCCACCAATACATCCTTAACGAAGACTCGTCCAGCTCTTCAATCTCAGAATCATTGTAATACAGCCTGATCTCGATCCGATCAACGTTCGTGGTGTTATTGAGATGCACATCTATGTACTTCCCGACATCTCCATCAAAACTCGCTCCGGGATTCCTTGAGTAGTTACCGATTGTAACGTTCACAGGTGCAGTTGTGTTAATCAGAACATCTGTATCTGCCACTTCCCGAGCATTGATTTCAGTTGTTCCAATGTCAGTGGTGTTCGTAGTAGCATTTGTGAAATAGATCGGCTTGCCTTCCGGATATGGGGAATCGAGCCATGGGTCGTAATCAACATAAAGTGAGACTGCATCCCCGGTCCCATTACCTGCTCCTGAAGGACCGCTCACATCACCCCACCAGTTGTTTTTGGCATTCACTGTTTCGTTGACACTTTTGTTGATACCATAACGAGAATTGCCGGCAATATTGTTGTAGTTGATGACATTACCCGAAGTAGTGGGTGCGAGATGGATGCCTTCGGAGTTGTTCGTGATATTGTTGCTGGATAGATTACAATGATCCACATTGCGCTCAAGATACACCCCTGCATTCTGAGTCGCCCCTTTCACAGTGAATCCTGAGATGTTCACGTAGTCCGCGGTCACCTCAAAGACTGGAACGCTTGAGTTTGCAGCATGGACAATCGTTGAAGTCGAGTCGTTCTCCGACTGAATCGTCAATCGCTTGTTCGCATCCACATTCTCATTGTATGTTCCATTCTCGACTATAATCGTATCTCCAGCGGTCGCATTGTCTATTACATGCTGAATTGGTGTAATCGATTGATTAAACGCTTCATCTTCTCGCCACCAGCCTGTCGTATTAACATAGATGATGGTGGGTTGGGCAGGTGGATAGAACAACGGCAACCAATCGCCACCATTTTGAATGTTACCGGTGGAATTGTAGGGGATTAACGTATCTCCAAGACCGTCGCCATCTGTATCTTCACCTGCATAATCTCTCCAGTAGTTTCCTCCGAGATAGTGACCTCCGATTATGTTTGTTCCACCTGTTTTTGTGATGTTCCATGTGTTATTACCGTCATCGTATGCGTTGTTCGTGTTGTTGAAGTAGTTGTTGTAGATCTGGTTGTTGCTCGAAGACAGACTGATGCCGCAGCCATTGTTCGTAAGCGTGTTGTTCGTGATGGTGTTATGCCCAACATTTCCAACATTCCCAAAGCCGACGAATGCCGCGTCTAACGCAGGTCCATAATGTCCATTCCAATATTCCCAGTCTTTACCACCATCTTCAAAGTAAACGTACCTCAAACCAGATCCGTAACCAGAAAACGTGTGTGATCTCTGTTCCCAGGGTCCGTACCAACCACTGCCGGTGCTAGTTTGAAACACACCGGAATCGTACGAATCGATGACAGCGTGCTCCTCATCTCGAAGCTCCACCTTTAAATAGCAATAGTCATTATGATGCCTTGGATCATCCCACTCCGACCCGTAACCCGCGAACCATTCTCCGACATTAACAGGTGGTGTAGCATCCAATTGTGCGTCAGTATAACCTTTAGCTAACAGGTCTACTTCCTGACTGCGGTTGCACCAGGCGTAAGATGTTGCAAAAGATTGATCCCCTTCATATCCGCTCCCACGAGTGCTCCATCCATTTCCTCCATTTGCGATGATCGTCCAGCCGGACATGTCGCCGGTTTCAGCGCCGGGGTTTGTGAGCAGGTTCAAATCTTCACTTTCGATTCCACGGGAGTTGTTCGATACGATATTATCTGAGATGTTGCAGTGCTGCCCGCTGAGACAAATCCCAGCCTTGTCGGTTCCGGTTGCCCCGGTCACAGTGAACCCTGAGATGTTCACATAATCCGCGGTCACCTCAAACACATGGTCATCTGCCCTTGTCGCTGTCACAGTCACCACATCCGCACTCTCGCTTCGCAGCGTGAGCCGTTCGTTCACGTTCACGTTCTCGATGTAACTCCCATTCCACACGCAGATCGTATCGCCCGCGGTTGCGCTATCAATCGCTGCCTGTATCGGTGTTCCGTTCACATTGAACGCGCCGTTATCTCGCCACCAGCCGGTCTGGTTGACGCAGATGTTGCCGCAGGTACAGTTGATTCCTGGCACCTGCACGTTATCGTTGATGCTGCCTAATGAGAGCGTTCCCGTACCTGATGCGTTGTATGCAAAGACAGTGATATCCCCCCATCCGCCCGGAGCAACGCTCACGTTCCTGAATGTATCTGTTCCGTTTCTCCACGTCTTGTTCATGCTCACGTTGTATGAATCGGTCACGTTCCCTGTTCCAGCAGACCATGTGTAGTTGACCCAGTATCTGCCTGTCGTGTATGCAAGACCCGTTGGATCTGGTGGTATGTACGCTGCTGCGAGTGCGACTGGTGCAAATACGCTGAAACTTGTTATGTTTACGCCTACTATATCGCCATCAGTATCCAGATACCGTGTACCATTCCAACAGTCTTCAATCCACGTAGTACCGTTGTGCTTCCACACCTTCAGACTCGATTCATCCAGGTAACTGAGATCAGATCCAGAATAACTGAAGTTCAGGAATATCCATGCATCCGCACTCTGATTCGTGACATTGATGAACTTGCCGATGGTGTTCCATCCGGTTGGATCAGGTGCAGGCGAACCCACACCTTTGAGCGATACGTCTCCCGCGTATGTGAAGGAGATCGTTGTGCCGTTGAGTGTGTTATCTCGGAAGGTAGATTCTGAACCCTCTACATAAAGATCCCATGTATTGTCCGATAAGGTGTTGCTTGAGAGCGTGTTGTTGCCCGAAGAAACCAGGCGGATGCCGTCGTAGTTGTTCTCCAATACTTTGTTGTTCGTGAGCATGTTGTTGCTCGAAGAATCCAGTTCGATGCCGAACTGGTTCTTCAATGCGGTGTTGTTCGTGAGCATGTTGTTGCTCGAAGAACCCATGCGGATGCCGCAGCCCCCTCCACCTACGTTCGAGTTTGCGTTGTTGTTCGTAAGCGTGTTGTTGTTGCTCGAATCAAACAGGAGGATGCCAATGCGGTTGTTCTCCAATACGGTGTTGCTTGAGAGCGTGTTGTTGCCCGAAGAAACCAGGCGGATGCCGTCGTAGTTGTTCTCCAATACTTTGTTGTTCGTGAGCATGTTGTTGCTCGAAGAATCCAGTTCGATGCCGAACTGGTTCTTCAATGCGGTGTTGTTCGTGAGCATGTTGTTGCTCGAAGAACCCATGCGGATGCCGCAGCCCCCTCCACCTACGTTCGAGTTTGCGTTGTTGTTCGTAAGCGTGTTGTTGTTCGAATGAGACAAATAGATGCCGTCTAAGTCGTTGCCCGATGCGTTGTTGCTCGAGAGTGTGTTGCCACTCGCCGAATCCAAGTAGATGCCGACTATGTTCTCCGATGCATCATTATTCGAGATGTTACAGTGATCCACACCGCCGAGATAAAAACCCGCCTTAATCTCATATGGTGTCACTGCCCCTGTCACCGTAAACCCACTAATATCCACATAATCCGCAGTCACCTCGAAGACATGATCCGATATATCTTCCGCTCGCACCATCACCGCATCCGCGCCATCGCCGATCAGCGTGAGCCGCTTGTTCACATTCACGTTCTCGCTGTAACGCCCATTCCACACGCAGATCGTATCGCCATCGGTTGCGCTATCAATCGCAGCCTGTATCGGTGTTCCGTTCACATTGAACGCGCCGCCATCTCGCCACCAGCCGGTCTGGTTGACACAGATGTTGCCGCAGTCGCAGGTGATTCCTGGTGCCCGCACGTTATCGCTGATGCTGCCTGATGAGAGCGTTCCTGTACCGGATCTGTTGTATGCAAAGACTGTGATATTCGCCCATCCGCCCGGAGCAACGCTCACATTCCTGAACGTATCTGTGGTTCCATTTCCCCACGTCTCGGTCATGCTCACGTTGTATGAATCGGTCACGTTCCCGGTTCCAGCAGACCATGTGTAGTTGACCCAGTATCTGTCTGTCGTGTTTGCAAGACCCGCTGGATCTGGTGGGATGTACGTTGCTGCCGCGAGTGCGGCTGGTGCAAATACGCTGAAACTCGTTATATTCACGCCAACTAAATCACCCTCAGTATCCAGATATCGTGTTTTATTCCAGCCGTCTTCGATCCAGTTCGTACCGTTGTGCTTCCACACCTTCAGACTCGATTCATCCAGGTAACCGAGATCAGACCCGGAATAACTGAAGTTCAAGAATATCCATGCACCCGCACTCTGATTCGTGACACTGATGAACCTGCCGATGGTGTTCCATCCCGTTGGATCAGGTGCAGGCGAACCCACGCCTTTGAGCGAGACATCCCCCTCGTATGTGAAGGAGATCGTTGTGCCGTTGAGGGTGTTATCTCTGAAGGCAGATTCTGAATTCCAAATATAGAGATCCCATGTATTGTTCAATGCGGTGTTGTTCGATACCATGTTGTTGCTCGAAGATTCCAAGTGGATGCCATAATGGTTGCTCGATGCGTTGTTGCTCAAGAGTCTGTTGTTGTTCGAATGATATAGTTTGATTCCGCCGCCGTTGCTCGATGCGGTGTTATTCGTAAGCGTGTTGTTGCTCGAAGAAGACAGTTGGATGCCGTATTTATCATCGCTCGATGCGTTGTTGTTCGTAAGTGTGTTGTTGCTCGAAGAATCCAAGTAGATGCCATAATGGTTGTTGCTCAATGCGGTGTTGTTCAATAGCATGTTGTTGCTCGAAGAATCTATGGAGATGCCGACTTTGTTCTCCGATGCGGTGTTTTCCGTGAGCGTGTTGTTGCTCGAAGAATCCAGGTAGATGCCGTTATTGCTGTCCAATGCGGTGTTTCCCGATACGGTGTTTTTCGAGAGCGTATTGTTGTTGCTCGAATTTTTCAGGTGGATGCCATAATGGTTCACCGATGCGTTGTTGCTCGAGAGTGTGTTGTCGCTCGCCGAATCCAAGTGGATGCCGACTCGGTTTTCCGATGCATCATTATTCGAGATGTTACAGTGATCCGCACCGCCGAGATAAAAACCCGCCTTAGTCTCATATGGTGTCCCGGTCCCAGTCACCATAAACCCGCTGATATTCACATAATCCGCAGTCACCTCAAAGGCATGATCTGATCCATCTCCCGATTGCACCGTCACTACATCCGCGCCATCACCGATCAGCGTGAGCGATTTGTTCACATCCACGTTCTCGACATACATTCCGCTCCGGACCTCAATCGTATCCCCCGCGCTCGCATTATCCACCGCCACCTGTATGTTCGCGAAATCAGCGGTGCCATTGTCATCATCCACAACCCACGTCGCAGCTGATGCCGTTCCCATCAGAACAGATGCCGCAACAGCAAAACATACCAATACGAGTCCATATCCGAACTTTTCCATTTCTCTTTCCTCCGTATCTTTAAGTTACTATACCCAGCCTAAGTGCGGAGCCAGTGCAATAGCATTTTGCTCTTTCTGCATACAATTCTGCGTCCTGATATATGCCTGCACAACTCCTTAAAAGGCTGTGACACCGCTCTCCTTGAATATATACCTCAAATTGTGCTGTGCATTGAAGGATCATGTCGCCAAACGGCACATACAACAATTAACAATTCCTGCCAACACGTGATATAAACACACCTATATCTGTTGTTGCGTGACTGGTGATGTGCTAATCATATATATATGTTGGGATTGTCGCGTGTGAGCAATCCATCGATCAAGCCCCTGACATCTCGAACAGAATAACCGGACGATCCGGTTCAAAATTCAATATAACCTCCGGATGTATCTCTCAAAACACACCTGTGCATTCGCCATCAACGATGGTATCAGCACGCAGAACACCGATGAATGCAGGATTGTCAGAACCAGCGAGTTCATATAATAGCCCGCGTTCATACATCACAGCATCCGCGACCCGGTCCGCCTCCTGCTCGTACATATCGCCGGACTGCCCAACCGCAAGCTTCGCCTGAATCCCGGAAACCACCCGCTGCACATACCGGTTACCATGCATTCGCTGCAGTGCCAGCAGCGCAGGAGCACGCTGTGCGGTATTCATGCCGATCAAGTGTGTTGCGATGCTCTCAGCCGAGGGTGTGTCGCCATTATTCCGTATGTTGCCTATCACACCCCTGAGAGAGCCGAGCTGCCGCTCAGGCTCAGTTTAATCGCGATGAGTGCTTTCATCGCTTCTGGTAGGCGAAAAACTCTTCTTCGCATCCGCCTCTCTTGTGATAGCAACCGATTCGTTCATCTTTCCTCAATCACTTACATATCAACCCATAATACTCCCCAAACTCAGTTTCCGTGCAGACCTTCCCGATCTTCTGAAACTCCCTTCTTGCCACCTTTATGATACGTTCGATTGTAAGGATCCCTGAATCCTCAGTCTCTCAACTCAACTTTGGGAATTATATATTAATCCAATAATCAACCACCTGCGCCCCATTTCTGCCCCATCTTCCCACATTTTCCTGCAATCGTGAAATCCCCTCGTACCCACAAAACCACTATCGAGCGACCACATCATCACCTAACCAAAACCCGCCTTTTCTCGCCTGTGTATGTGTAAGGTTTTTATGAAAAAAGAAGCAGTTATAAGCAGTAAGTTGCAATATTTCCTTGCACACACAGATCTCGTAATGATGGCATGAATATCTCGTGGCGCAAGTCACATAAGAAAAAGCAGGCACACCTGAAGAACGAGTTTGCCGAGATGTTCAGGATCACGAAAATCGGGGTGCTGCGGCACAATGTGACGATGAAACCTTACCTCTACAACGTGGAATAAGTGTGAAATTGGGCATGTTTCGAGGGGTCTGCTGATAGCGGTTTTTGGTTAGATTTAGTCTTCGGTATTTTGGGATTTTAGGGGTAATCGGATAGCTGCGGCTGTTTTTTGGGTTTCCAAAGTTGAGTCTCAACAGCAACATCTGCAATTTCAGCCCAAGCCTCATCACCCTGTAAGTGGCCGTAATTAAATTAAGGTGCCATGTTTATATAGTTGTACGCCCCATTGTTATATACAATGCAGGCAGAAGAAATCCGAAATATATACGAAACGACACGCCAATTTTTGAATGAGAGGGA